>NZ_JBQRUW010000047.1:0-118818 GCF_052663305.1 Streptomyces cyslabdanicus | reverse complement strand
ACGCCTCCGGAGTCGCCTTCCCGTACTTCTGGAGCAGCCGACGGTCCAGCGACCCCGCGTTCACACCGATACGGATCGGCGTGCCGTGGTCCTTGGCCGCCTTGGCGATCTCCCTGACCTTGTCGTCGAACTGCTTGATGTTGCCCGGGTTCACCCGGACCGCCGCGCACCCCGCCTCGATCGCCGCGAACACGTACTTCGGCTGGAAATGGATGTCCGCGATCACCGGGATCTGCGACTTGCGCGCGATCGTCGCCAGCGCGTCCGCGTCGTCCTGCGTCGGACACGCCACCCGCACGATCTGGCACCCCGACGCCGTCAGCTCCGCGATCTGCTGCAACGTCGCCCCGACGTCCGACGTACGCGTCGTCGTCATCGACTGCACCGACACCGGCGCGTCCCCGCCCACCGCCACCGACCCGACCTGGATCTGCCGGCTCTTGCGGCGCTCGGCGAGCTTGGTCGGTACGGACGGCATGCCGAGTGAAATCGCAGTCATCTGCTGTGCAACCCCAAGTCGTGGATCAAGGTCCGGCCTCGTTCAGCGGCGGGCTCCGGACATCGAGATTACGGCACGTCCATGCGCCCCAGCACATCCCACCCGTCCGAACCCGCTCAAGGGAAGGCGGCCGGACGGAAGATCCGTCCGGCCGCCGTGAACAGCGGGTGGCTAGGAGATTTTGACCGGGTTGACCACGTCGGCGATCATCACGAGGACCGTGAAGCAGACGAAGACGCCCGCCACCACATAGGCCACCGGCATCAGCTTCGCCACGTCGAACGGACCCGGGTCCGGCCGGCGCAGCACCCTCGCCAGGTTCCGCCGCAGCGACTCCCACAGCGCCCCCGCGATGTGCCCGCCGTCCAGCGGGAGCAGGGGCAGCATGTTGAACAGGAACAGGGAGAGGTTGAAGCCGGCGACCAGCATCAGGGCCATGGCCAGTTGCTGGGTGGGCGGGATGTCCAGGGTGAAGATCTCGCCGCCGACGCGGGCCGCGCCGACCACGCCCATGGGGGAGTCGGGCTGGCGCGGGGCGCCGTCGAAGGCCGCGTTCCACAGGGCGGGCACCTTGCCGGGCAGGCTCGCGATGGAGTGGACGGCCTCGCCGAGCCGGTCGCCCATCCAGGTCACGGACTGGCCGAAGTCCTGACGGACGATGCCGGTGGCGGCACTGAAGCCGAGGAAGCCGGCGCTGACGTACTGCCCCTGCACGATCTGGCCGTGGGAGTCCTTCTTGGCGACCTGGTTGGTGGCGATCTTCGCGTGCAGGGTGACGTCCTGGCCCTTGCGGTCGACGACGATCGGCACCTCCTTGCCGGGGTTGGCGCGGATCAGGTCGGACAGCTGGTTCCAGTTGTCGGTCTTCACCCCGTTGAAGGAGACGATCTTGTCACCCGCCTTCAGGCCCGCGGCCGCGGCCGGGGCGGGGGCGTCGGTCTTCTTGCAGTTGTCGCGGTTCTCGCTCTGCGCGATGACGCACTGGGAGACCGAGCTGACCGTGGTCGTCTGCTGCGAGATACCGAAGCCCATGAGCACGGTCAGGAACAGCGCGACCGCGAGGATCAGGTTCATGAAGGGGCCGGCGAACATCACGATGACCCGCTTCCACGGGGCACGGGTGTAGAACAGGCGCTTCTCGTCGCCGGGGCCGAGCTCCTCGAAGGCCGCCGAGCGGGCGTCCTCGATCATGCCGCGCCAGGGCGAGGTGGAGCGCGCGGTGATCCGGCCGTCGTCGCCCGGCGGGAACATGCCGATCATGCGGATGTAGCCGCCGAACGGGATGGCCTTGATGCCGTACTCCGTCTCCCCCTTCCTGCGGGACCAGAGCGTCGGACCGAATCCCACCATGTACTGCGGCACGCGGATGCCGAAGAGCTTGGCGGTGGACAGATGCCCCAGCTCGTGCCACGCGATCGAGACCAGCAGGCCCACCACGAAGACGACTATGCCGAGGATCATCATCAAGGACGTCATGCACGAGCCTCCGCTGTCGCCGTTCGCGCTGTCAGTTCCCGGGCCCTGGCGCGGGCCCAGGTCTCCGCTTCGAGGACGTCCGGCACCGTCAGGGTAGTTCCCGTGGTGGGTGTGCCGTGTTCCTCAACCACCTGTGTCACGGTCTCCATGATCCCGTTGAAGGGCAGTGTGCCGCGCAGGAACGCGTCGACGCACTCCTCGTTCGCCGCGTTGAACACGGCCGGGGCGGTGCCGCCCAGCCCGCCCACGTGCCGGGCGAGCCCCACGGAGGGAAAGGCCTCGTCGTCGAGCGGGAAGAACTCCCAGGTCGACGCCTTGCTCCAGTCGAAGGCGGGCGCGGCGTCGGGAACGCGCTCGGGCCAGCCCAGGCCGATGGCGATGGGCCCGCGCATGTCCGGGGGCGTCGCCTGGGCGAGGGTGGATCCGTCCGTGAACTCAACCATCGAGTGGACATACGACTGCGGATGGACGACAACCTCAATGCGATCGAAGGGAATGTCGTACAGCAGGTGTGCCTCGATGACCTCGAGGCCCTTGTTGACCAGGGTGGCGGAGTTGACCGTGATCACCGGGCCCATCGCCCAGGTGGGGTGGGCGAGGGCGTCCTCGACGGTGACGTCGGCGAGCTCGGCCTTGGTCCGGCCGCGGAAGGGCCCGCCGGAGGCGGTGACGACGAGCTTGCGCACATCGGCCCGTGTCCCCGCCGCGAGCGCCTGGAAGAGGGCGGCGTGCTCGGAGTCCACCGGGATGATCTGACCGGGCTTGGCGAGCGCCTTGACCAGCGGGCCGCCGACGATGAGCGACTCCTTGTTGGCGAGCGCGAGGGTGCGGCCGGCTTCCAGCGCGGCGAGGGTCGGGGCGAGGCCGATGGAGCCGGTGATGCCGTTGAGGACGGTGTGGCAGTCGGAGGCGGCGAGCCGCGTGGCCGCCTGTGGTCCGGCGAGGATCTCGGGGAGCGGCTCGGAGGTCCCGTACTGCGCGGCGAGTGCCTCGCGCAGGGCCGGTACGACGTCCTCGCGGGCCACGGCGACGGTCCGCACCCGCAGCCGGTACGCCTGCTCGGCGAGGAGACCGACCCGTCCGCCGTTGGCGGAGAGCCCGGTGACCCGGAAGCGGTCCGGGTTGCGCAGTACGAGGTCGATGGCCTGGGTGCCGATGGACCCGGTGGACCCGAGGACCACCACGTCCCTCGGCCCGTCGCCGGCGACGGGGTCGAAGACGAGGTGCGGGTCGGCGAGAGGGGCTGGACTGTCGCTCATCCCCCCATTGTGGCCGCAGCCGCTCCCCGAACGGACAGCGCGTCCCTCCCGGGTGGAGCGAGTCGCCGGTCGCCGCGCCACGGATGCGCCACAGCACGCCCCGACGGCGGACGCGGTCGACCGCCCGGTGGCCGATGCCACCGGGCGGCCGCTGGAGGGCGCCGACCGGCGGCCGTACCGCTTGTCACGGCCGCCGGTCGGCCTGTCACCGGATCGGCCGGTGCACGTTCTCCCGCTCGCTCGGGCCGGGGTCCGCCGCCGCGATCCACGGGCCGTCGTCCGACGGGTCGATGACCCCTTCCTCCAGCCAGGTGTAGACGCCGCCGAGGACACCCTTGACGACCTTGCGGTCGAGGTCGTCGGTGTTGGTCCACAGGCGGTCGAAGAGTTCGGCGACGCGGATGCGGGACTGCCGGCAGAAGGCGTCGGCGAGCTGGTAGGCCTCGCGGCCATGGTCGCCCCGGGTGCGCAGGAGCTCGGCGCGGACGCACGCCGCGCTCATCGCGAACAGTTCGGCGCCGATGTCGACGACCCTGCCCAGGAAGCCCTGCTTGGTCTCCATCCGGCCCTGCCAGCGGGACATGGCGTAGAAGGTGGAGCGGGCGAGCTTGCGGGCGTGCCGTTCGACGTACCGCAGGTGCGGTGAGAGGTCGGCGTGCCCGGCCGGGTGGAACTCGGCGTACGAGCGCGGGAGCTGGCCCGGACCCGCGACCAGCCTGGGCAGCCACTTGGCGTAGAAGACGCCCGCGTTCGCGCCCGCCCTCGCCTTGTCCGAGAGGGTCTTGTCCGGGTCGATGAGGTCGCCGGCGACCGCGAGGTGGGTGTCGACCGCCTCGCGCGCGATCAGCAGGTGCATGATCTCCGTGGAGCCCTCGAAGATGCGGTTGATGCGCAGGTCGCGCAGCATCTGCTCGGCGGGGACCGCGCGTTCCCCGCGGGCGGCGAGGGACGCGGCCGTCTCGTAGCCGCGGCCGCCGCGGATCTGGACCAGTTCGTCGGCCATCCGCCAGGCCATCTCGGAGCCGTAGAGCTTGGCGAGGGCGGCCTCGATGCGGATGTCGTTGCGGTTCTCGTCGGCCATCTGGGACGACAGGTCGAGCACCGCCTCCAGCGCGAAGGTGGTGGCCGCGATGAAGGAGATCTTGGAACCGACCGCCTCGTGCAGCGCGACCGGCTTGCCCCACTGCTCGCGGACCGCGGACCACTCGCGGGCGATCTTCAGGCACCACTTGCCCGCGCCCGCGCACATCGCCGGCAGGGACAGCCGGCCGGTGTTCAGGGTGGTCAGGGCGATCTTCAGGCCCTGGCCCTCCGCGCCGATGCGGTGGGCGGCCGGCACCCGGACCCGGTGGAAGCGGGTGACGCCGTTCTCGATGCCGCGCAGGCCCATGAAGGCGTTGCGGTTCTCCACCGTGATGCCCTCGGAGGCGGCCTCGACGACGAAGGCGGTGATGCCGCCCCGGTGCCCCGGCGACTTCGGCACGCGCGCCATGACCACGAGGAGGTCGGCCACGACCCCGTTGGTCGTCCACAGCTTGACTCCGTCGAGGACGTAGTCGTCGCCGTCCGGGACCGCCGTGGTCGCCAGGCGCGCCGGGTCGGAGCCGACGTCCGGCTCGGTCAGCAGGAAGGCGGAGATGTCGGTGCGGGCGCAGCGCGGCAGGAAGGTGTCCTTCTGCTCCTGGGTGCCGAAGAGCTTCAGCGGCTGCGGTACACCGATCGACTGGTGCGCGGAGAGCAGCGCGCCGATCGCGGGGCTGGCGGAGCCGGCCAGGGCGAGGGCCTTGTTGTAGTAGACCTGGGTCAGGCCGAGGCCGCCGTACTTGGTGTCGATCTTCATGCCGAGTGCGCCGAGCTCCTTGAGCCCGGTGACGACCTCGTCCGGGATCCGCGCGTCACGCTCGATGCGGGCCGAGTCGATCTTCGTCTCGCAGAAGTCGCGCAGCTTGGCCAGGAACTCCTCGCCGCGCTGGACGTCGTCGGCGGCGGGCAGCGGGTGCGGATGGATGAGGTCGAGCCGGAAGCGGCCGAGGAACAGCTCCTTGGCGAAGCTGGGCCTGTGCCAGTCCTGCTCCCGGGCGGCCTCCGCCACCTCGCGGGCCTCGCGCTCGGTCACGGTGGGCTTGTTGGATGTTGGTGCGGACATGAGGCTCACCTCGCCGCGAATAGGGAGGGTGGGGGCGGTACGTTACCGACTGGTGCTACTGGACCGTATGTACCCGATACCGGGCGGACCCACCACCCCACGCGCACGGACGCTCGCAGTTCACCGTCTGGCGTTCACCGTCTGATGCGGTGCGACCCACCCAGCATCGTGTGTGCGCCGGGTGACGACCACTCGTTGTACTCCGTTGGGATGCTCCTGGGACGCTCCGTCCGAGGCCGGGGAAAGAAAGCTGTCGAAGCGCTTCGACAGGCTCTGGACACCCACTCTCGCCGGGGTTACTGTCGAACCACCCTCACCCACCGCTGACAGCACCGCGCACTGTCGAAGCGCTTCACACATCTTGGAGAGCTGGATGGTCACCCTCGCCGAGGTCGCCCAGCACGCCGGAGTCTCGGCGAGCACGGTGAGCTACGTCCTCAGCGGCAAGCGGTCCATCTCCGCGAGCACCCGGCAGCGGGTCGAGGAGAGCATCCGGAAACTCGGCTACCACCCGAACGCGGGCGCCCGCGCCCTGGCGAGCAGCAGGTCGAACATCATCGCCCTGATGATCCCGCTGCGCACCGACATGTACGTGCCGGTGATGATGGAGATCGCCATCGCCGTGGCGACCACCGCCCGCGCCCACGGCTACGACGTGCTGCTGCTCACCGGCGAGGAGGGCCCCGACGCCGTGCGCCGGGTCACCGGCAGCGGGCTCGCCGACGCCATGATCCTGATGGACGTCGAGCTGGACGACGAACGGCTGCCGCTGCTGCGCGGTGGGCAGCAGCGGCAGCCGTCCGTCCTGATCGGCCTGCCCGCCGACACCTCCGGGCTGACCTGCGTGGACCTGGACTGGGGTGCGACGGGCGCGCTGTGCGTGGAGCATCTGGCACTGCTCGGGCACCGTGACGTCGCCGTCATCGGTGAGGCGCCCGCGGTCTACGAACGGCACACCGGCTTCGCCGAACGCACCCTCGACGGCCTGCGCTCCCGGGCCCGCGAGCTGGGCCTGGGACTGCTGCACCGCCCCTGCGAGGGCGGCTACGACGCGATGGCGGTGACCCTGGCCCGGATCCTCGACGAGCGCCCGGGCACCACCGGCTTCGTCGTGCAGAACGAGTCCGCCGTCGAACCCCTGCTCGCCCTGCTGCGCCAGCAGGGCCGGGCGGTACCCGAGGACGTGTCGGTGGTCGCGATCTGCCCGGACCAGGTCGCCGTCCAGGCCTCGGTGCGGCTGACCTCCGTGGGCATCCCCGCCCAGGAGATGGGGCGGCACGCGGTCGCACGACTCGTGGCCAAGCTCGACGGGCGCGCCACGGACGAAGTGGCGCTCATCGCGCCCGAGTTGACCGTCCGAGCGAGTTCGGGGCCGGCCCCGTCCGGCTCCTGACCCGGTCCGCTCCTGCTCCTGACCCCGATCCGCTCCGGCTCGGGCCCCGGCCCGCCCAGGGCGCCCTCATGCCTTCTCACGCCCTCTCGCAGGACTCCCCCGTCCGCACTCCTTCAAGGAGCACTCGTGAACCAGCATGCCGAGACCCGGACCTCGCCCGGCCCGGTCAGCCTCGCCCAGTCCTCCCCCACGGTCGGCACCTTCCGCGACCGGGACGGCGTGCTGGAGTGGAGCGGCCGCCAGGAGACCGTACGCATCGAGCCGTGGGGGCCGGACGCGGTCCGGGTGCGCGCCCGGCTCGGGGGCCCGGTCCTGGACGACCTGCCCGGCGCGCTCCTCGCCCACGCGCCGGCCACCGAGAGCACCGTCAAGATCGAGGACGGCCGGGCACGCCTGACCGTCGGCGCGCTCACGGTCGACGTCGACGCCGCGGGCCTGATCCGCTTCCTGCGCACGGACGGCCTCACGGAGCTGCTGGCCGAGGAGCGCGCCCACTTCTGGTGGCCCGGTCCCCGCCTCTACACCGCCGTCGGAGGCGGCCACCACCGCCTGGAGCAGCGCTTTGCCGCCTACGACGACGAGCGTCTGTACGGCCTCGGCCAGCACCAGCACGGCCGGCTGGACCAGAAGGGCCTGGTCGTCGACCTGGTGCAGCGCAACGCCGAGGTGTCCATCCCCGTGCTCACCTCCAGCCGCGGCTACACCCTGCTGTGGAACAACCCGGCCGTCGGCCGGGTGGAGCTGGCCGGCAACGGCACCCGCTGGGTGGCGGACTCCGCCCGCCAGATCGACTACTGGATCACCGCGGGCTCCCCGGCCGACGCCCAGCGCCGCTACAGCGCGGTGACCGGCCGCACCCCGATGCTGCCGACGTGGGCGGCCGGCTTCTGGCAGTGCAAGCTGCGCTACCGCACCCAGGACGAACTCCTCGAGGTGGCCCGGGAGTACAAGCGGCGGAACCTGCCGCTCGACGCGATCGTCTGCGACTTCTTCCACTGGACCCATCTGGGCGAGTGGAAGTTCGACCCCGAGGAGTGGCCGGACCCGGCGGCGATGGTGCGCGAGCTGGCGGACCTCGGCGTCAAGCTGGTGGTGTCCGTCTGGCCGTCGGTGTCCCCGCTGAGCGAGAACCACCCGGTGATGGAGCAGCGCGGCTACTTCATCGGCACCCAGTACGGCCCGATGGCGCACGCCGACTGGCCCGACAAGGAGGTCGCCTCCACCGTCCAGGTGGCCTTCTACGACGCCACCAACCCCGAGGCGCGCGCGTTCGTGTGGTCCAGGATCAAGGAGAACTACCTGGATCCGTACGGCATCACGGCGTTCTGGCTGGACGCCTGCGAGCCGGAGCTGAAGCCGGGCTTCGCCGAGAACCTGCGCTACTGGGCGGGCCCCGGCCTGGAGGTCGGCAACCTCTACCCCGCGGAGAACTCCCGCGCCTTCGAGGAGGGCCTGCGGGCCGCCGGCGTGGAGGAGGTGATCACCCTCAACCGCTCGGCGTGGGCGGGCAGTCAGCGCCACGGCGCCGCCCTGTGGTCGGGTGACATCGGCACCGACTTCGCGACCCTGCGCCGCCAGATCGCGGCCGGCCTGAACACCGCGCTGTCCGGCATCCCCTGGTGGAACACCGACATCGGCGGCTTCCACGGCGGCGACCCGGACGACCCCGCCTACCGGGAGCTGCTGGTGCGCTGGTTCCAGTTCGGGGCGCTGTCCCCGCTGATGCGGCTGCACGGCTTCCGGGACCCGGGCATGCCGCTGGGCCCCGCGATGACCGGCGGCCCCAACGAGGTCTGGTCGTACGGCGAGCGGGCCTATCCGATCCTGGAGAAGTACCTGCGGCTGCGCGAGCGGCTGAAGCCGTACGTGCTGGAGGTCATGCGGGAGGCCCACGAGGAGGGGCTGCCGGTGATGCGGCCGCTGTTCCTGGAGTTCCCCGCGGACCAGACGGCGTGGACGGCGGACGACTCCTACCTCCTGGGCCGGGACCTGCTGGTCGCCCCGGTGCTGACCGCCGGGGCCACGGCCCGCACCGCGTACCTCCCGGCGGGCGCGCGGTGGACCGACGCGTGGACCGGCCGGGAGTACGAGGGCGGCAGGGCCGTGACCGTCGACGCCCCGCTGGACCGCATCCCGCTGTTCCTGCGGGACGGAGCCGAACTGCCGGTCGCCGGGTAGCGCGCCCGGAGGCCGACGTGCGGCCGGTCCCTCCCCTGTGCGGGACCGGCCGCACACTCATGGGCCCGCCGGAATCAGCCGCCGCTGACCGTCAGGCTGTTGGTGGTGAAGGCCAGGCCCCCGGACGAGGACGTGATCTCGTAGCCGAACTGCACGTCCCCGATGGTCACGTTGCCGAACCAGCCCTTGGTGTCCTTGATCCACTTCAGGATGGGCAGGATGTCCACCGTGCCGGAGCTGGAGTTGGAGCCGCGGACGAACGAGAAGACGTCGTTCGAACCGTTGTTGCCCTTGTAGACGGTCCAGGTCGAACCGCCGAGGGTGACGCTGCCCTGCGAACTGCCGAGCGGGCCGACGGCCCCGGTCCTGTTGACCCAGAGCATGATCTCGTACCGGTAGCCGGTGTCCCAGATGTCGTAGGACGTGTTGTACGCGCCGGAGGACGGGACGGTGACGTTGTAGCTGCTGGTGAGCGAGGCGAGCGAGGTGATCGACTTGTTGATCACCTTCTTGGCGTTGGGGTAGGACTTGACGCCGCCGGTGTTCGGATGGCTGGCCGTCACGCCCCAGTTGGTGCCGGAGTTGGCCCAGATGCACTGGCTGCCGGCGCCGGAGCCCCAGATGTTGTTGTAGAGCGTGTAGCCGTTCAGCGTGGTGTTGCCCCACTGGTCGCACGAGTTCCAGACGGCGGCCTGGGCGGGGGCGGAGGCGAGACCGACGGTGGCGCCGAGGGCGAGGGCGGGGGCGATCAGCGCCTTGGAGAGCCTGCTCAGTGTCCGTGGTGCCATGGCCATGGTGTCCTTCCATGGGTGGGGGGAGTTGCGGGGGGGCTACCACTCCCTCAGGCCGAGGGCGTGGTCTTCTCCGGCGACCAGGTCCAGTGGCCGGACGCCGGTGGAAGTCCTCAGTTCGATGCGGACGGTGCGGGTGGGGCGCAGGACTGCCGCGACCGTGTCCCGGCTCCACGCCAGGTCGACCTCGGCTCCGAACCGGGTGCGGACGCCGCGCAGTTCGCCCTCCGGGTACGCCGGTGGGAGCGCGGGCAGCAGGACCAGCCGGTCCGGGGTGGACCGCACCAGCGTCTCGATCAGCACGGCGGGCAGGGCGTGGGCGGCGTCGGCGTTGTAGACGTTCCGGTTCGGGTAGTGGGCGCTCATCAGGGAGGTGTGGAAGTAGTCGCCCTCCAGGACGTGCGCGAGGGCGCGGGCGACGCGGTCGCCGTCGCCGAGGCGGGCCGCGATCAGGGCGTGGTGGAGGTGGCCGTGGGCCGAGTCGTTCTCCGCGCCGCGCAGTTCCAGGGCGCGGCGGGCGGCGGCGGCCAGGTCCGGGGTGTCGTGAGGGGTGATCTCGTCCAGCGGCCAGACGGCGTAGAGGTGGCTGAGGTGGCGGTGGTCGTAGGTGTCCGCCAGACCGGGCCACGCCCATTCGGCGAGGGCGCCGTCGCTGTTGATCCGGTGCGGTGGGAGGCGGTCGGCGAGGGCCTGCCAGCGGTCGGCGTCGGGGGTGCCGGGGTGGTAGGCGGCGGCCGTCCGCAGGGCGTGCCGGGCGGCGGAGAGGTCCATGGCGGCGTTGAGCGCGCCCCAGCTCGCGTTGGCGGGACGGTTCTCCGGTGAGTAGGAGGGGACGACCACGAGATGGCCATGTTCGTCGGTGCGCGTGAGGAAGTCCTCGTAGAACCGGGCGACCTCGGCGAGCGCGGCGGCGGTGCGGGGGTCCTGGACGCCGCGTGTCTCGTCGAGGTGGACGAGCGGCCCCAGCAGCCAGTCGGCGCCGGCGGTCCACAGGTGCAGCGGGTACTCACGGCTGAAGTGGTACGTGTGGCCGGACTCGCCGTCGGTGTGCGCGGGCGCGACGGCCCCTCGGGTGCCGAAGATCGCGCGGGCGTTGTCCCGCCAGTCGGGCAGTTGTGCCTCGACGAGCCGGGCCAGGGCCTCGCCCACCTCGGGAAGTCCGGCCGCCGCGGCGGAGGCGGTCTGGAGGTTGAGGTTGGCGTCCGTGGTGAACGCGCCGGACCAGGCCGTGTCCCAGTCGCCGGTCCACAGTCCGGTGAGCCGGGGCGGGAGCAGGCCGCTGGCGGAGAGCAGGTGGTAGCGGCCCGCCGCGAACAGCCGCTCGAGGAGGGCCGCGCTGCCGGGCCGCTGCAGCAACTCCGACCCCGGCAGGTCGCGTTCGCCGGGGTCGCCGCGCAGGTCGAGGGTGACACGGTGGTAGGCGGTGCGGTGCGCGGGCAGATGGCTCTCGAGGAGGTCGTCGTAGGTCCGCCCGGTGAGCAGGTCGAGCAGGGCTCCCGCGTCCTCGGCCACGGCCGGTTCACCGGTGTGCCGGCGGACCCGGGTGAGCAGCAGCACCGAGTCCGCGCCGGTGATACGCGCTCCGGGCGGGGTGAGCGCCGTGGTGCCACCGGTGACGGCGATCAGCGTCACGCCGGTGTAGGCACGGTCGCTGCCCGGGTAGCGGGCATGCAGGCTCAGTACGGCGCCCCCGGCGGTGAGCCGTGCCCCGTGGCCGACGCGCAGGCCGGGCGGCACGCCGGGCAGCCGGTGGTCCAGGCGGACGTCGAGCACGGCACCGGGCGCGGTGACGTGCTGGACGATCACGTCGTCGGCACGGGAGACGAAGACGCGGCTGCTCCGGTCCCCGCACACCGCCGTCACCTCGCCGCTGGTGAAGTCGACCGAGCGGCGGTAGCCCCGCCGAGCGCGGGCCGGGCGGCTCAGCCTGATCCGGAAGGCCGGGTGGAAGGGCCGCACCCACTGCAACGGCCGGCCGTCCGTGAAGGACTCGGCGGCGGTGCGGTCACCGGCGAGCAGGCGGTCCTGGAGTGCGGCGAGCCGATCGGCGAGGAGCGGGGGCCGGGCGTGCTCGGCTCCGTTCGGACGGACGAGGGTGTGATGGGTGACGATCACGCGGTCGTCGTCCGGGTCGCCGGACACCAGGGCGCCGTGGTGGCCGTTGCCGCTGAGGAAGGCGTCCTCCCAGCGGGCGGCCGGGAGGGGTTCCCAGGTTCCGTGCCGGGGTCCGCCGGTCACGGTTTCAGCACCGCCGCTCCGTACCGTCCGAGCGTCGTGCGGCCGTTCACGGCCGACCCGGTGAGCAGGTCGCGGTGGCTGCCCGGCACGTCGACGGTCACCGGTTCACGCCGGTGGTTGAGCAGGAACAGCAGCTCGCCGCGCCGTACGGCCTCGACCCCGGCGGGCAGTTCGTCCAGCACCGGGCGGACGCCGGCACCGGCGGCGACGCGGGTGAGCAGGGCGCGCAGCGCCTCGGGCTCCGGGAGCGTGGAGACGTACCAGGCGCGGCCGCGGCGCAGCACGGCGGGCATCCCGTCGAGCTCGCCACCCCGGTACGGGACCGTCTCGTCGGCGGTGGCGGCGGCCTCGATCTCCTCCGACCACAGGGTCCCGCGCAGTCCGCCCGCGCACGCGACGCTCTCCCCCGCCTCCAGCGGCCACCACTGGTGCAGCGTGCGGATGCCGAACAGCTCGCGCAGCCGGGCGTCCATGCCGCCGGGGCGCACCCGGTCGTCCTCGTCGGCGACCCCGGTGAGGAAGCCGCACACGAGGGTGCCGCCGCCGGCGACGTACGCCAGGAGGTTGCCGATCGCCGCGTCGGTGAGCAGGTAGAGCTGGGGGACGACGACGAGCCGGTGGGCGGTGAGGTCGTGCTCGGGGTGGGCGAAGTCGGCGGTGAGGTGGGCTTCCCACAGGGCGCGGTGCCAGGCGCGCAGGACCTCGGGGTAGGCGACGTGCGTGGACGGGCGGCCGTCCTGCTCGCAGGCCCACCAGGAGTGCCAGTCGTGCAGGATCGCGATGTCGCGGGTGCCGTGGGTGCCGGACACCTCGGCGCCGATCCGGCGCAGTTCGGCGCCGATCCGCTTGACCTCCTGGAACGTACGGCCCTGCTCGCCGGCGTGGCCGACCATCGCGGAGTGGAACTTCTCCGCGCCCTGCCGGGACTGGCGCCACTGGAAGTAGCAGACGGCGTCGGCGCCGTGGGCCACGGCCTGAAGGGACCACAGGCGGTTGAGGCCGGACGGTTTGGGGTGGTTGACGGGGCGCCAGCTGACGGGTCCGGCCGCCTGTTCCATGAGCATCCAGGGGCCGCGGGCCTGGGAGCGGGTGAGGTCCTGGACGAGCGCGCCGTACTGGGCGCCGAGGGGGTCGTGCGGGTCGGGGTAGAGGTCGACGGAGACGACGTCCTCCTCGGCGGCCCAGCGCCAGCCGTCCTGGCCGGACCACAGCGGCATGAAGTTGGTGGTGACCGGGAGGTGCGGGGTGTGCCGGCGGACGATGTCGCGTTCGGCGCGGTAGCACTCCAGGAGCGCGTCGGAGGTGAAGCGGCAAAAGTCCAGCACCTGGGTGGGGTTCTTCAGGTAGTGGGTGCGGCGCGGGGGCAGGATGCCGTCCCAGCTGTCGTAGCCCTGGCTCCAGAAGGCGGTGCCCCAGGCGGTGTTGAGGGCGTCGAGGGTGCCGTACCTGGTCCGCAGCCAGCGGCGGAAGGCGGCGGCGGCCTCGTCGCCGTAGTCGTGGGTGCAGTACTCGTTGTTGATGTGCCACATCGTGAGGGCCGGGTGGCCGGCGTAGCGGGCGGCCAGGTCCTCGGTGATGGCGGCGGCGTAGCGGCGGTAGGTGGCGCTGGAGTGCGAGAAGTGCTGCCGGCCGCCCCACCACTCGGTGCAGCCGTCCTCGTCGCGGGGCAGGGTGTCGGGGTGCAGGCGGCCCATCCAGGGCGGGGGCGAGGAGGTGGGGGTGGCGAGGACGACTCCGACGCCGTTGTCCGCCATGAGGTCCATCACCGTGTCGAGCCAGCCGAACTCGCGTGCGCCGGGGTGCGGTTCGAGCTTCGACCAGGAGAACACGCCGAGGGTGACCGAGTTGACCCCGGCGTCCTTCATCAGCCGGACGTCCTCGTGCCAGGTCTCCTCGGGCCACTGCTCGGGGTTGTAGTCGCCGCCGAAGAGGATGCGGCCGCGGGTCGTACGCGTCGACCACGGAAGCTCCCTCATCCCTTGACCGCCCCCGTCAGCATCCCCTTCCTGAAGTGCTTCTGGACGAACGGGGACAGCACGGCCACCGGCAGCAGCGCCATCACCATGACCGCCATCTGCACGGCGAGCCCGGACAGTTGACCGGTCTTGATGGACTGGGCGAGGCCCACGGGGGCCTCCTGCTTCTGGACGAGCTGGATCATGACGTTCTGCAGCGGGAGCATGCTCTGGTCGTTGAGGTACAGGGAGGCGTTGAACCAGGCGCTCCAGTAGCCGACGGCGTAGAACAGGGTGATCACGGCGAGTACCGCGCGGGAGAGCGGCATGACGATCTGCCACAGGATGCGCAGATCGCCGGCGCCGTCGATGCGGGCGCTGTCGACGAGTTCGGGCGAGATGCCCATGAAGAAGCCGCGCAGGACGAGGATGTTGAACACGCTGACCGCGCTGGGCAGGATCAGCGCGAGGTAGGTGTCGGTCAGGCCGAGGGTCTGCACCAGCAGGTAGGTCGGGATGAGACCGGCGCTGAAGAACATCGTCGCCAGCAGGATCATCAGGATCCAGCGGTGGCCGAGCGAGCCGGTGCGGGACAGGCCGTAGGCGCACAGCACGGACACCGTCATGGAGAACAGCGTGCCGACCAGGGTGACCAGGACGCTGACGAGGGCGGCGCGGGTGACCTGGCCGCCGCCGAGCAGTTCCCGGTAGGCGATGAAGGTGATGCCCTTGGGCACCATCACCAGGCCGCCCGCCTCGTCGATGGTCCTGCGTGAGGAGAGGCTGGTGACGACGACGATCCACAGCGGGAAGAGGATCGCCAGGCAGGCCAGGGTGAGGACGAGGCCCTTGCCCGCCAGGCCCGCCCTCGTGGGCTGTTCCTCCCACACCGGCCGGGGCGGCGCGGCCCACCGGCGGCGTCCGCGGACGGGCTTGTCGATCACGGCGGTCACCTCTTGTACACCCCCTGCTCGCCCATCAGATGGGCCACCTTGTTCGCGGCGAGGACCAGTCCGATGCTGACCACGCCCTTGATCAGGCCGGCGGCGGCCGCGTAGCCGAAGTCCTGGTTGCGTACGCCGTTCCACCACACGAAGGTGTCCAGCACCTCCGCGGCGCCCGGTCCGACGGCGTCGCGTTGCAGCAGGATCTGTTCGAAGCCGACGGTGAGGGCGTCGCCGACGCGCAGCACCAGCAGCAGCGCGATGACCGGGCGCAGCGCGGGCAGCGTGACGTGCCAGATGCGGCGCCACCGTCCGGCGCCGTCCATCGCGGCGGCCTCGTACAGGTCCGGGCTCACCGAGGTGAGCGCGGCGAGGAAGACGATGATCCCCCAGCCGGCGTCCTTCCACACGCTCTGCGCGGTGAGGAGCAGCTTGAAGGTGGCGGGGTCGGTCATGAGGTCGAAGCCGTCGTAACCGTGTTGGCGCAGCAGCTGGGAGAGCAGTCCAGCGCCGCCCAGCAGCTGCTGGAAGACGGCGACGATCAGCACCCAGGAGAAGAAGTGCGGCAGGTACAGCACGGCCTGCGCGACCGCCCGCACCCGCGGTCTGACCACGCTGTTGATGAGCAGCGCGAGCAGGATCGGGATGGGGAAGTACAGCACGAGCTGGAGGAAGAACAGCACCAGCGTATTCCGCACGGCGTTCCAGAACGCCGAGTCCGCGAAGATCGCCTGGAAGTTCTCCAGGCCCACCCAGGGGCTGTGCAGGATGGAGACGACGCCGTTGTCGCTGATGTAGGGGTCGTAGTCCTGGAAGGCGACGACGTTGCCGAGGATCGGTACGTAGTTGAAGAGCAGGACGAGGACGACGGCCGGGAGCGTCATCAGGAGCAGCACGCGGTCGCGTCGGACCCTGGTGCGCAGGCTCAGCCTCCCCGGGTGCGCGTCCTCGCGGGTTCCGGTGGCGCCGCCGGACGCCTCCGGAGTCCTCTCCGTCGTGTCGGCCTCGGTCCCGCTCCGAGGCACCGTGCTGTGGGACACGGCCGGTCTCCTTGCCTCAGCGCCCGGGTCAGCCTGCCGCCGAGCCGTTCTCGTCCAGGAGCTTCTTGTACCAGTCGCGCAGTCGGTCGCCGCCCTTGCTCTTCCAGTCGGAGACGGCCTGCTGCATGTCGCTGATCTTCTTGTGGCCGCGGACGATGTCGTCCTCCAGCTGTTCGAAGTCGTTGGACAGGTTGGTATAGCGGGAGGGCTCGGCGATCTGCATGCCGTAGAAGGAAGACTTCCTGGTGGCGGCGCCCATCCGCTGCTGCCACTCGACCTGCGCCCGGGCGGTGTCCGGGAAGTCCGGGTGGGCGAGGGTCGCGGCGGGGCTCGCGACCATGATGTAGGCGTTGATGACCTCGTTGTTGCCCTTGTCGTTCTTGACGGGCACCCCGTTCTTGACGGTGTAGTGGGTGCCCTCGACCCCGTAGTTGGTGAGCATGTACTCCTTGGTGCCGTACGGGGCTGCGGTGACGTTCGCGACGGCCAGCACGTCACGGACGACGGACTCGGACGCCTTCTTGCTGACGAACGCGAAGATGTTGGCGGGCTGGGTGGCCCACAGGGTGGGCGCACCGCCGTCGTGGCCGAAGACGTCCATGCCGGAGATCTTGAAGTCCGGGTTCTGGACGGCTTGTTCGGCGGTCCGGCTGTACCACTGCGAGATGTCGTCGTTGTAGATCAGGAACTCGCCGGAGGCGAACTTGGGGCCCGAGTCGGTCTGGGCGCTCTTGCCCAGCTTGGCGTCCGGGTGGACGTACCCGGCGGCGAAGAGCTTGCGGGTCCACTCCAGCGCCTCCAGGTACTCCTGGGTCTCGACGCGGTAGATCAGCTTGCCGTCGACGAGGTTCCAGCCGAGCGGCTTCTCGCTGCCGGAGAGCACACCGAAGATGTTGAACGCGGTCCACTTCATGTCGAGGCAGGCCCACCGCTTGGCCCGGGCGTTGGTGATGTCCTTGGCCAGCGCCGCGAACTCGTCCGCCGAGCGCGGGACGTCGTAGCCCTCCTTGTCGAAGATGTCCTTGCGGTAGAAGGGCACGATGTTCGTGACGTAGGAGGCGGGCATCGGCAGGCCGCGCAGTTTCCCGCCGAAGATGCAGCGCTGCCAGGCGTCCGTCGGGATCGCCGCGAGGTTCGGGTACTCCTTGACCTTGTCCCCGGACAGGTGGGGGCCCAGGTCGGCGAACTTGCCGGTGATCGCGCTGGGGATCTTGCCGCCCATGTTCCAGCCGGGGATCACCACGACGTCCGGGACGCTGCTGGAGGCGAGGACGGCTCCCAGTTTCTGTTCGTAGGTGTTGCCGTCCTGGTTCTGCCAGACGACGTCGACGCCGATGAGGTCGTTCATCCCCTGGTAGTACGGGTTGTCCTGCTTGGGCGGGGATCCCCAGAACGGCGACATGATCGTCACCTTGCCGCCCTTGCCGAGCTTCTTCGGCACGGAGGTCTTCAGACCGGCGAGGTCGAGCGGGCTGGTGAAGCCGACGGCGGAGCCGTTCTTGGCGGCGATGTCGGGGGCGACGACGCTGTTCGCCACGTAGGACGGCAGCAGCTTCTTCGCGTCCTTGCCCGAGGTGGTGCCCCCGCCCGAGCCGCTGTCGGAACCGCCGCAGGCGGTGAGCAGCGGCATCCCTCCCGCCACCGCTGCGGCGGCGACCGCCGTGGAGGCGAGGAAGCTTCTCCGGCTGGGGCCGGCGGAGGCGGGGGCGGCGTTCGGCGTCATTGCGTCAACCCTTCGTGGCGCACCAGGACACCCGGCGGTGGAGCCGTCGGCTGCGGTGTCCCGATGAATCTCTATCCCGATGCTCGATGTCTCGAGTGGAACTGGCTGAGGTCGAAACCGAGTCGAAGCGCTTCGATGTTGCTGCGAGGTTAAGTGAACACCTGGGGGCGCACAAGGGCCGGATCCCATCGGATCCGAGATTGCTCCGGGGCGGTGCACACGGGGCCACTCTCATACGTCCCTTGAGATGCGGGCCAGGAACCGGACTTGTTACCCCGGACCGTCTTGACACCCGCCGCGAGTCGACTGAGCATCGAAGCGCTTCGAAAGAGGCTCGCCGTTCCAGCGCCAGGGGGACCCCCACGTGACCGTACGAACGCCTCACACTCCGCCGTTCCGCGATCCGCGGCTGCCGTTCGCGAAGCGCGTCGACGATCTGCTGGCACGGCTGACCCTCGACGAGAAGGTCTCCTTCCTGCACCAGTTCGCGCCCGCCGTTCCGCGGCTGGACGTCGCCGCGTTCCGCACCGGTCAGGAGGCGCTGCACGGGGTGGCCTGGATGGGCCCGGCGACGGTCTTCCCGCAGGCCGTCGGGCTCGGCGCCACCTGGAACGACGACCTGGTGCGCCGCATCGGCGAGGCGGTCTCCCGCGAGGTCCGGGCGATGCGCGCCCGCGACGACCGCGTCGGCCTCAACGTCTGGGCGCCGGTGGTGAATTTGCTGCGCCACCCACTGTGGGGCCGCAACGAGGAGGGCTACTCGGAGGATCCGGGGCTGACGTCGGCGATCGCCGTCGCCTACACCCGCGGCCTGCGCGGCGGCCATCCGACGTACTGGCGCACGGCACCGGTCCTCAAGCACTGGCTGGCCCACAACAACGAGACGCGCCGGGACACCACGTCCTCCTCAGTGCGCCCGCGCGTCCTGCACGAGTACGACCTGCGGGCCTTCCGGGCGGCGGTGGCGGCGGGCGCGGTGGCCGGCGTGATGCCCGCCTACAACCTGGTCAACGGCCGCCCCAACCACGTCTCGCCGTACCTGCGCGAGCACCTGCGCGCCTGGACCGACGAGGAGCTGCTGGTCTGCTCGGACGCGTGCGCGCCCTCCAACCTGGTCGACTCCGAGCACTACTTCGCCACCCACGAGGAGGCCACCGCGTCCGCGCTGCTGGCCGGCGTGGACAGCTTCACCGACCACGGCACGGACCCGACGAAGATCGTGGCGCGGGTGCGGGGCGCCCTGGACCAGGGGCTGCTGACCGAGGCCGACGTCGACACGGCGGTGCGCCGGCAGCTCTCGGTGCGCTTGCGGCTCGGCGAGTTCGACCCGGCAGACGATCCGCACGCCGCGACCGAGGACTTCGACACTCCGGAGCACCGCGCGCTCGCCCAGGAGGCCGCCGAGCAGGCGATCGTGCTGCTGAGCAACGACGGCCTGCTGCCCCTGGCCCCGGACGCCCGCATCGCTGTGGTCGGCCTGCTCGCCGACGAGTGCAAGCTCGACTGGTACAGCGGCACGCTGCTGCACCGGTCCACGCCGCTGGAGGGCCTGTACGAGCGGTTCGGCGCCGAGCGTGTGGCGTTCGCGGAGGGTGTGGACCGGATACGGCTGCGCACGGCCGACGGCACCTTCCTGCGCGTACCGTCGGCCGCGGACGCGAGCGACCGGGTACGCGGCGCCGAGGGCGCGCTGGACCCGGCGCTGCTGTCCGGCCGCACCGACCTACCGCCCCTCACCACCGACGCCACCGGCACCGAACTGGCGTTGGTGGACTGGGGCGAGGGTGTCCTGACCCTGCGCGCCCCGGACGGCCGCTACCTCTCGGTGGCCGACGACGGCTACCTGCGCGCCTCGGCCGACCAGCCCGGCGGCTGGGTGGTGCAGGAGACGTTCCGCCTCGAACCGTACGGCGGGGGCCACCTGCTGCGGCACCTCGGGACGGGTCGTCACGTCTGTGTCACCGCGCAGGGCGTGCGGGTCGCCGTGGAGAACCCCGAGGTCTTCGAACCGGTCGTGACCGAGCGCGGCGAGGAGGCGGTGGCACGCGCGGCCGGCCGGGCCGACGTGGTGCTGGTGGTGGCGGGCAACGACCCGCACATCAACGGCCGGGAGACTCAGGACCGTACGACCCTGCGGCTGCCGGAGCACCAGGAGCGGCTGCTGCGCGCGGCCCGCGCCGCGAACCGGAACACGGTGCTGATACTGGTCTCGTCGTACCCGTACGCGGTCGACCCCGCCCCCCTGCGGGCGGTGCTGTGGACCGCCCATGGCGGCCAGGCGGCGGGCACCGCCCTGGCCCGGGCGCTGGCCGGCGACTCCTCCCCCGCCGGCCGGCTCCCGCAGACCTGGTACGCGGACGACTCCGACCTGCCGGACCTGCTCGACTACGACGTGATCGGCAGCCGCCAGACGTACCTGTACTTCGAGGGCACCCCGCTGTTCCCCTTCGGACACGGGCTGTCGTACGCGTCGTTCGGATACGGCGACCTGACGGTCCGGGTCGCCGGGGACACGGTGCACGTCTCCTGCACGGTCACCAACACCGGGGACGTCACGGCCGACGAGGTCGCCCAGGTCTACACCCGCGCCGCGAACCCGTCGGTCCCGCGCCCGCGCCGCGAGCTCGCGGCCCACCGCCGCGTCACGCTCACGCCCGGCGAGAAGGCGGACCTGACCTTCGAAGTCCCCCTCTCCGCCCTGGAGTTCTGGGACGTCTCCCAGAACCGCCGGCGTCTGGAGCCGGGCCCCTACGACCTCCTCGTCGGCGCCTCCAGCGAGGACATCCGCCTCCGCACCACGCTCACCCTCGACGGGGAACCCGGCACACCACGGCCGATCCTCCACCACGGCCTGAACGCCGCCGACTTCGACGAGCAGTCGGGCATCGAGATCGTCGACCGGACGAGGACCACGGGCGACGCGGTGACACCCGCCTCCGGCAGGCCGGGCGAACTCCTCTACCGCGGCTGCGACTTCGGCACCGGAGTGACGGGGGTGAGCGTGGAAGTGGCAGGCGAGGGCACCGTGGAACTGATCCTGAACGGCGGCCCGCCGCTCGCCACCCTCACCCTGACCACACCCACGTCGGGCCCGTACGACTACACCACGCTCACCACTCTGGCCACCACCACCGGCGTCCACGACGTACACGTCAGGCTGACCGGCCCCCTGCGGCTGTCACGGGTCGGCTTCACGGCCTGAGTCGCGGCCCCTCCCCTCCCCACCCGACGAGACTCCCCCGATCAGCGCTTCCTGGTGAGCCTGGCCCAGCGGCTGCGCAGCGCCTCGGTCTTCACGCCCCTGTCGCCCCGCATGTGTGGCGGAACGGTCCACCTCGGGATGTTGAACCAGACGACCGAGAGGTTCACGGCGGCGGCCAGCAGGAACAGTGTGATCATGAGCAGGCCGAGGGCGAGCAGCACGTCCTCCCTCGCCCTGCCCTGCCACACCTCCTCCAGGCCGCCGGAAACGAAGATGCCTCCCAGGAAGACCAGTTCGACCGTCAGTACCGCGGAGGCCCTCACCACCCCCCGGTTGCCCTCAAGGCCGTAGGGGAGACCGGTCATCCTCTGGGACAGCCGCCGGGCGAAGTCGGGATCACGCCAGACCCTGCGGGTCAGAAGGCCCCCGTGGAGGATCCCTCCAAAAGCGACCAACGCACCGGCCACCAAGTTGAACACCGAGGCTCCATCCCCTTCATCCCGGCCGCCCGGTCACCCGATTGCCTGCCCTCCCTCAGCCGAGGAGGTACGGTCCTACGACTGCGGCTCAGCCGTTCCGGTCGACGGCGTGCGCGACGAACATCGCCCAGGCGTCCTGTCCGAGGGCCAGCCCGGGGCGGACGGTGTCCTTGGAGTCCCGGACGTGGACGGCGGTGGTGGTGAGGGCGACCTCGACGCACTGGCCGCCCTCACCGCTGCTGTAGGTGCTCTTGACCCAGGTCAGTTCCCTGACGTTCTTCATAGGTCTCCCAGCAATTCCTCGATGAAAGCCATCGACTCCAACGTCCGCCACCCCGGCCTGCTCACTGCCCAACGCAACGAACGCGCCCGCGTCATGACATCCGGTGAGCCACCATCCCGATCCGGCACTAACGGCCGAGGAACGGGCCCAGCATCGAGATGAGCTCGGCGGGCGCGTCCAGCGCTATGAGGTGAGCAGCGGTGGCGAACTCGACCAAGGTGGCATCGGGGATCTCAGAGGCGTACCGGCGGGCGATGTCCTGGAAATCGGCGATATCGAGCTTGCCGATCCCGACCAGCGTGGGGACGGAGATGACGGCGATGTCGCCGGTTGCGACGTCTTGGGAGCGCTTTTCCCTGATCTCTTGGTTCGCCAGCGACATTCGTATCGGGCCGCGGAGTTGGTCAGCCAGTCCAGCGGCGACGTCCTCCCACCTTCGCGCCGGCCCGCGCAGCCACATGTCCAGGTTGATACGGACGGCGGCATCCAAGTCGCCCGAGGCCAGGGCCGCCGTTTCCGCCTCGTCGTACTCGACCATTTCCGCAGACCAGTGGTATCCCGGCCATGGCGGGGCGAGCAGCGCCATGGAGTGCACCCGGCCCGGGTGGGTGAGACTGAAGTCCACGGCCACGCGGCCGCCCCACGACGCGCCGACGAGCCGTACGCGTTCGTAGCCGAGGTGGTCCAGGAGACGGCGCAGATCGTCCGTCTCGCCGAACGGGCCGGTCGGCGGTGCGGATTCACCGAAGCCGCGCAAGTCGTACCGAATGACGGTGTGCCGTTCTGTTAGGTCGGACACGATCGCGTCCCACATACGGTGGTCAGCGACGCCGGCGTGCACGAGTACGACGGGCGGTCCGTCGCCGGTGACGACGTAGGAAAGGTGCCCAAGATCATCGGCGAGTGTGAGCATCCGCAGATGCTTGCAGGACGACAGTGCACGTGCCACCCAATAAGGGGAAGGCTTCTCCTCGCCCTCGCCCTCGCTGCCACTGCCATCTGGCTCCGTCCGTGATCAGCGCGACAGTTCCTGACCCCGGTGAACCTTCTCGGTCACAGCACCAACTGCGACTCCGTACGTTTGGGAGGACAGATGCGCATCAGGGCATCGCGCTCGGTCAGTCTGCTTGCTGGGATTGTCCTGTCCGCCGGCGGCCTGACGGCTGTCTCCGGTTGCGGCGGCCAGTGGGCAGCGGCCGGCGGCGAGCCGGATGTACTCGCGGACCGTGCCCGGCAGGTCGCTGCCGCTTGGGACGGCTCAGCCGCTGCTGGAGCGTGGCGCACTGGCTACCACCCCATGGGAGAAGCAATCCAGTTGCCGAGAGGCGGCCTGCACAGCCAGGCTGACAGGCAGGCCTACGAGAACCAGAACTTCGTTCTGAGAGCCGAGTTGCCCGGTGCTGCGCCCAAGAACGGCCAGGTCACGTGGCCCGGGGGCGACACGCTCATCCGGCCGCTGGTGGGCGCGGGCCAGTCGTACAGGATCTTGGCCGGCACCCACGATGACGGAGAACCACACCTCACGGTGACCGGGGCGGAGCTGGGCAAGATGACGATGGTCACCAGCCGTGGGCCGGCGACGGTTCCGGCCTGGCTCTTCACCCTGGACGGCTATGCCACTCCCCTCAAGCACGCTGCGGCCGTCCCGTCGAAACTCCCTCCGTCGCCGATCAAAGCGGCCCGTGACATCCCCGGCCATCCGCTCAACCGGCTCATCAGGATCACCGACGAGGCCGCTCACTGACCGTCGTCGCCCTCCATGGCGTCTGCGGCGACGGGGCCGAGGTGGGCGTGCTGGAGACACGCGGAAGCGTCGTACTGTCGGCCACGGTCAGGGGGCAGGGGGGCGGCAGCACCTGCACCAAGCAGGCGAGGCTGCAGCAGGTGACGGTGAGGCTGGAACGTCCCGTGGGCGACCGCGTCCTGCTCGACGCGCACACCGGCCGGCCCGTTCCTTACAAGGGGTGGCGCGGGATCTCACCGTCGCCGAGTGGGAGTTGACCCTCCGTTGCCGTGGTCACCGGTTGGCCTGGTTGACGTGCTCCCTGGCCTGTCGGGACAAGCACGTACGACAACGGCCGGAGCCCCCGCACAGCGGGCTCCGGCCGTTGTCGGCTGTCCGGAAGGGGGGCCTACAAGGCGAGGCCGGTCAGGACCAGGACGCGCTCGTAGGTGTAGTCGTCCATCGCGAACTTGACGCCCTCGCGGCCCACGCCGGACTGCTTGACGCCGCCGTACGGCATCTGGTCGGCGCGGTAGGAGGGGACGTCGCCGACGACGACGCCGCCGACCTCCAGGGTGCGGTGGGCGCGGAAGGCGGTCTGCAGGTCGTGGGTGAACACGCCCGCCTGGAGGCCGTACTTGGAGTCGTTGACGGCGGCGAAGGCCTCGGCCTCGCCGTTCACCTTCTGCACGGTCAGGACGGGGCCGAAGACCTCCTCGCAGGAGATCGTCACCTCGGAGGGCACGTCGGTGAGGACGGTCGGGGCGTACGAGGCGCCGTCGCGCTTGCCGCCGGTGCGCAGGGTGGCGCCGGCCTCGACGGCCTCCTGCACCCAGGACTCCACGCGCTGGGCGGCGTCCTCGCTGACCAGCGGGCCGACGTCGGTCTTCGGGTCGGAGGGGTCACCGGTGACCTGGGCCTCGACGGCGGCGACGATGCGCGGCAGCAGGCGCTCGTAGACCGAGGCGTCGGCGATCACGCGCTGCACGGAGATGCAGGACTGGCCGCCCTGGTAGTTGGAGAAGGTCGCGATGCGGCTCGCGGCCCAGTCCAGGTCCTCGTCGCTCGCGTAGTCGGCGAGGACGACCGCCGCACCGTTGCCGCCGAGCTCCAGGGTGCAGTGCTTGCGCGGCACCGAGTCCATGATCGCGTAGCCGACCTTCTCGGAACCGGTGAAGGAGATGACCGGGAGGCGCTCGTCCTGGACGAGGGCGGGCATCTTCTCGTTGGCGACCGGGAGGATCGACCAGGAGCCGGCCGGCAGGTCGGTCTCGGCCAGCAGCTCGCCGAGGATCAGCCCGGACAGCGGGGTGGCCGGGGCGGGCTTGAGGATGATCGGCGCGCCGGCGGCGATGGCCGGGGCGACCTTGTGGGCGCACAGGTTCAGCGGGAAGTTGAACGGCGCGATGCCAAGCACGACACCCTTGGGGAAGCGGCGGGTGAGGGCGAGGCGGCCCTGGCCACCGGCGTCGGTGTCCAGGCGCTGGGCGTCGCCGCCGTTGAACCGGCGGGCCTCCTCCGCGGCGAACCGGAACACGGACACGGCACGGCCGACCTCGCCGCGCGCCCACTTGATCGGCTTGCCGTTCTCGGCGGAGATGAGCTGCGCGATCTCCTCGGTGCGCTCCACCAGCCGCTTGCTGACGTGGTCGAGGGCGGCGGCCCGTACGTGCGCCGGGGTGGCGGCGAACTCGTCCCGCACGGCGTACGCGGCGGCCACGGCCTCCTCGACCTGGGCGTCGGACGGCACCACGGCCTTGCCGACCAGCCGCCCGTCCCACGGGTTGGTGACGTCGAAGGTGTCCTCGCCGGTGACCTGGCGGCCGGCGAGCCAGAAGGCGTGGGTGGAAGTCATGTACGAGTCCCGGCCCTTCCGCGTTTGGGGGTGTCTGCTGTCGACGTCCACGGTAGGGCGGGGACGGCCCGGGGTCGTTTGTCCGAGTCGTAGCAGTACGGGGCGGGGGTGCGCCGGATTGGCGTACGAGCGGTATCCAGCGCGCTGTCCGGTGCCGTGTCCGGCGGCTCCCTGCTCCGTGGAGGTGGCCTTCACTCCGTGGAGGTGGCCTTCAGCGCCAGCCACAGCTCCATCCGCACGTCCGGGTCGTCCAGGGAGCGGCCGAGGATCTCCTCGACCCTGCGCATCCGGTACCGCAGGGTGTGCCGGTGGACACCGAGGTCGGCGGCGGCCGCGTCCCACTGGCCGTGCCGGGACAGCCAGGCCCGCAGCGAGGCCACCAGGTCGCCGCGTCCCGTCGCGTCGTGCTCGTACAGCGCGCGCAGCAGCCCGTCCGCGAACGCCCTCACCGCGTCGTCCGCCAGCAGCGGCAGCACCGATCCGGAGGCGAGCTGTTCGTGCTCGACGAGCACCCGTCCGCGCCGCCGCGCCACCGACAGCGCCTGTTCGGCCTGCTTGTACGCGGCGGCGGCCGCGATGGGCCCGGCCGGCCCGGACAGGCCGACGACCAGTTCGTCCTCCTCCCCGCCCTGCTGCTCGCGCACGGTCTCGGCCCGCGCCGCCTCCAGCGCGGACGCGTACCGGCCGCACACCGCCACGGCCGCGCCGCCGTCGGCGGCCAGCACCACCAGGCGCTCCCCGTCGGGCACCACCAGCACGGCCTCGCCCGACCGGGCGGCGGCCGCCTCCACGACCTCGGCCAGCGCGGCGAGCGGGTCGGCGCCGGGATCGGCGCCGGCCAGTACGGCGGCCGAGGAGGGTGCGGCGGGCTGCACGCGCGCGTGGGCACCGGCGTGCGCCCGCGCGGCGGACGCCGAGGCGGACTCGGCGACGATCACGCGGAAGGGGGCGTCGAGCAGGCCGCCGTACAGGTCGCCGGCCACCGCGCGGGCGTGGTCCGGCTGCCCGGCGAGCAGCATGCGCAGCACGGCGGCGCCGATCCGCTGCTCGGCGGCGTGCAGTGAGCGTGAGCGTTCCGTGATGAGCGTCAGCAGGGCCACGGCGGAGTGGACGGCGTACCGCTCGGCGGTGCCGAGGGCGGCGGCCGTGCCGACGGCGAGCGCGGCGCGCGGACGGCGCCCGGTGCCGAGGGAGTGCAGTTCGACGCGGTCCTCGGTCTCGGGCCCGCCGACCACGGCCGACGCGGGGGCGGACCGGTCGCGCAGCCGCTCGATGTCGGCCGTGAGCCGTTCGGCGCGGCGTGTGGCCCACTCGGGTGCCGCGGCGACGACGGCGCCGGAGGCGTCGTAGAGCGCCGTCCAGCCGTCCACCTGGGCCGCGAGCGCGGCGAGCAGTCCCTCCGGTCCGGCGTTCAGGGCCTGTTTGGTCAGCTCCCGCTGGGCGGCGAAGCCTGCCGTGACCGCCCGGTACTGGTCGGCCGCGATGGCCGCCGAGACCGCCTTGCTGATGGCGAGGAACGGAGTGCGGCGGGGCACTTCGAGCAGCGGCAGGTTCTCCTCCTCGGCGGCGTCGACGAGCGCCGCGGGGATCTCGTCGTAGTTCACCCCGACCGCGAAGCCGAGCCCGACGACCCCGGCCTTGGCCAGCCGCTTCACATAGCGGCGCATGGTGTCGGGCTCCTCCGCGTCCAGCTTGAGCGCGGTGATCAGCAGCAGCTCCCCGCCCTCCATGTACGGCACGGGGTCGGCGAGCTCGCTGACGTGGGCCCAGCGGACTGGTACGTCCAGGCGGTCCCCGCCCGCGCGCACGGTCAGCTTGAGCGCGGAGTGTTGGACGAGCGAGGCGAGCGTCGGGGGCATGAGGCCTTCTGGTCTCGGAGGGTACTTCGGAGGAAGTTCTTCGGCGGCGGTCGGCGGTTTTCGGGTGACGGTTCTTCGGTGGCGGTTCCTGCGGGGTTCTGTGGAGATCGGATGATCGTTGTGATCTTTTGGACGTCACGTATGAACGGCCTATGCCGATTCTGCCTCACCGTACGGTGAACGCGTTACGGTCCGCACGGGTGAACGCTTTGCGCCCGTGCGGACAACCGCCGCGTTCGCCGTCCCGCTCCCCTCAGCCCCGCAGGTCCACCAGCAGCGGCGGCGCGTGCTCGCCCCGGACGCTGGTCAGCGACAGCACCCCGTGACCGGGCGGGACCTCCTGGGCCAGCCGGGAGGCGGACCAGCGCTCCCGCTCCACCTGCCGGGTCGTCACGGCATCCGTGGTCACGGCCCGTCCGGTCACCAGCTTGCGCAGGGCGTGGATGGCACGGGTCATCGGCTGGTGGGCGAAGACGGTGTGCTTGGCCACCTCCTTGGTCTCCACCCACTCGGTCCCCCAGGCCTGCGCGAACCGGCTGCCGTCCCAGGTGGTGACGCCGGAGAGCGCCATACGGCAGCCGACGGCCGCAAGCAGCGGGCCGTGCAGCGCCTCGGGCACGTCGGCGACCGACCGGAGCGCGAGGACGACACCGGCGTTCTGGGAGCGCAGCCCCTGGACACGGCGCACCGACTCGGCGGTGATCGCCCCGGTGGCGTCGTCGAGGACCAGACAGGCGAAGTGGGGGCGCCGGGTGTCCCGTGCGACGGTGTGGAACTGGGCCAGAACCAGCCGGGTGATCAGCCGGGACGCCTCCTCGTGCCCGCGTTCGGGCAGGTCGACGCGGACCCGTAGCGGATGGTGGGCGACCGCCCGCAGCGAGAAGGGCCGGCCGTCGGGTCCCGCCGCGCCGAAGAACTCGGCGAAGGCCGGCCGGTCCAGGAGCGCGAGCCGGTCCGCGAGGGCGGGCCCGGCGTCGGCCGCGGTGCCGGCCTGCCGCATCCGGGCGTCGAGTTCGCGCCGCATCACGGCGTGCTCGTCCGTCGACAGCGCCGCCCGCAGCGAGGCCAGCGTGCCCGGATCGCCCTCCAGCAGCTCGCGCAGCGCCGGCAGCGGCGGGAAGTGGCCGTGCACCGCCCGGTAGGGGCCGAGCAACTGGGCCAGCGCGGTGGCGGCGTTCCGCGCGCCGACGGTGTCGAGGTCGCCGACCAGGGCCTCGGCGAGGAAGTCGGCGGCCTCGTCGGGGTCGTCGGACCCGGCGTAGGGATCGAGGTCGTGGACGGAGGCGGGGTCGCCGATCCGGACCACCACGTCGTACGCGGAGTCCGGGCCGAGCGGGGTCCCGGCGGCGCAGACGGCGACGACCGCGCACCCGCCGGTCAGCGCCTGGAGCGTGAGCGCCTCGGTGACCGGCCCGGTGACGTGCCGGGTCTTCCCGGAGCCGGGCGGCCCCACCAGCAGCAGCGAGGTGCCCAGCGTGTCGGGTCCCAGGGCGGCCCCCGCCCCCTCGTAGTCGCGCGGGGTCCGCTCCCCCGGCGCCCACTGTCCGATGCGCACCTGCCCTTCCAGCAGGTCGTGGTGGGCGGTGCGGCCGGGCAGGTCGCGCGCCCCGGAGGGGTGGGTCCAGGCGGCGGCGCCCTGCCGCAGCACGGTGTCGGTGAAGGCGGCCGGCCGCGCCTCGCGCCCGGCCGCCTCCCACGCCCGCTCGACGCGGGCGCAGTCCACGTCGTTCATCCGGCCGGCGGCCACCTCGCCGGTCAGCAGGTCGGCCGCCTGGTACTGCCCGGCCTGGCGCGGCCCGGGCCACTGCGAGCGCGGCAGGTCCGCCGCGAGCGGGGCGACGGGTGCCGCGGCCGCCCGGCGGCGCGCGGCGAGTTCCCGGGCGTACGCCCACCAGTCGCCGAGCCGGGCGAACGGCCAGACGACCAGCAGGGTGACGAGCGCGTACAGCGCGTCGGTGAACAGCTGGGAGGAGAACAGGCCGTAGCCGCCCGAGACGAGGACGACCAGGGAGAACACGGGATCGACGACCGGCAGGGGGTTCCAGCCGACGCCCGGGAAGGCATCGGGGAAGACCAGGCTGAGCGCGATCAGGGCGCCGACGGCGGCGTACAGGGCCCGCGCGGGCTGCGGGCGGCGGCCCACGAAGTGCCGGGCGACGTCGGGCCAGCTGCCGAGCCGTCCGACGGCGTAGACGAGCACGGCGAAGAACACGCCGTCATAGACCACCATGGCCTCATGGCCCTGCGTTCCCTTGGGGGAGGTCGTGCCGCCCCACCACCAGTCGCCGGGGGTGAACAGCTTCAGCGGCGCCCACTGGTACGGCAGCGCGCCCTGACGCCACAGGGACCACACCAGCAGGGCCACGACCAGCGGGATCAGCAGCCCGACGATCGTGATCGACGGCAGCCGGTCCGGCGTCCTGGCGGCCTTGGACGGGCGGTGCCCGAAGCGCCAGATGCCGGGCGCGGCGGCCGGGCGCGGGGTGTCGAGCCACTCGGCGACGGCGGCCCGGGGGCTGTGCTGCGGCGCAAGCGGATGTTCGTACGACTGCGGCGCGCCCGGCGGACGTGTGGGCCGGGGTGGCGTCGTGGGGGCGTCCCGTGGCACCGTCGGGCGTGGCACGGGGTTCGCGTGCGTACCCCGGGCGTCCTGCGTCCCGTCGTCCATCGCCCTTGCCCCCTGACCAGCCGCTCCGTCCACCATCAGCGAGTCAATCTAACGCCCGGGCAAGGGGAGTTCACCGATTGCACGGTACGCCGCAGGTCACGGCCCCGGCGCCCGCGTCCTCCGGTCCGCGTCCGCCCCTGTCCGTCGCTGGGTCCGCTGCTATGTCCACCGCGGACAACCGCGGGCGCCGACAACGCCCACATGGAGCATGCCCACGTCCGCCCCGTCGCCCTAGCCTGCGAGAAAAGAAGGAAAAGCGTCCGAAAAACGCCGCCGTACGCAAGATCTCATCAGGGAGCCCCCATGACCGCACTTGAGCAGGAGCGCCGCGTCGTCACCGCCATCCCCGGCCCGAAGTCGCAGGAGCTGCAGGCCCGCCGGACCGCTGTGGTCGCGCAGGGCGTGGGCTCCACGCTGCCGGTCTTCGTCACGCGTGCCGGCGGCGGCATCATCGAGGACGTCGACGGCAACCGCCTCATCGACTTCGGCTCCGGCATCGCGGTGACCTCGGTCGGCGCCTCCGCCGAGGCCGTCGTACGCCGTGCCTCCGCGCAGCTCGCCGACTTCACCCACACGTGTTTCATGGTCACGCCGTACGAGGGCTACGTGGCTGTCGCCGAGGCGCTGGCCGAGCTCACGCCGGGTGACCACGCCAAGAAGTCCGCGCTGTTCAACTCGGGCGCCGAGGCCGTCGAGAACGCCGTCAAGATCGCCCGCGCGTACACCAAGCGCCAGGCCGTCGTCGTCTTCGACCACGGCTACCACGGCCGCACCAACCTCACCATGGCGCTGACGGCGAAGAACATGCCGTACAAGCACGGTTTCGGCCCCTTCGCGCCCGAGGTCTACCGGGTGCCGGTGGCCTACGGCTACCGCTGGCCGACCGGCCCGGAGAACGCCGGCCCCGAGGCCGCCAAGCAGGCCATCGACCAGATCACCAAGCAGGTCGGCCCGGACAACGTGGCCGCGATCATCATCGAGCCGGTGCTCGGCGAGGGCGGCTTCATCGAGCCGGCCAAGGGCTTCCTGCCCGCGATCCGCCAGTTCGCCGCCGACAACGGCATCGTGTTCGTCGCCGACGAGATCCAGGCCGGCTTCTGCCGTACCGGCCAGTGGTTCGCCTGCGAGGACGAGGGCATCGTCCCGGACCTGATCACCACCGCCAAGGGCATCGCCGGCGGTCTGCCGCTGGCCGCCGTCACCGGCCGCGCCGAGATCATGGACGCCGCGCACGCGGGCGGCCTCGGCGGCACCTACGGCGGCAACCCGGTGGCCTGCGCCGGTGCGCTCGGCGCCATCGAGACCATGAAGGAACTCGACCTCAACGCCAAGGCGAAGCGGATCGAGGAGATCATGAAGGCCCGCCTCACCGCGATGCAGGACAAGTTCGACATCATCGGCGACGTCCGCGGCCGCGGCGCGATGATCGCCATCGAGCTGGTCAAGGACCGTGACACCAAGGAGCCGAACCCGGAGGCGACGGCCGCGCTCACCAAGGCCTGCCACGCCGAGGGCCTGCTGGTCCTGAGCTGCGGCACCTATGGCAACGTGCTGCGCTTCCTGCCCCCGCTGGTCATCGGCGAGGACCTCCTGGGCGAGGGTCTCGACATCATCGAGCAGGCGTTCGCGCGCATCTGAGCAGCGCATTCGCACGCCTGACGCAGCCTGCAGAGCGTGTGAAGAAGGTGTGCGAGGTGGATGGCAGGACGCCGTTCCGGCTGTCCTGCGCCCACCGGCTGCCGTAGGTTCTTCCCGGATGAGAGATACACCCGCCCGCAGGGGACTGCGGGCGGATCCAGGCCGTGGCCTCCCCAGCTTCGACCTGGTCGTGCCTCGCGCACACACCCGGAGCCCTCGGGTTCCGGTTCTCCTCAATGATCGGACAGTCGCCCGCCCCAGACCCCCCGGGGCGCGCGGCATTCCGGTCCGGACGGTCGCAAACAGTTGGGACGGCCGTCCCCGTCGGGCCGGCGCACTTCCCCCCCTTGCGCCGGCCCTTCGGTGTCTTCGGGCCCGGCCGGCAGGACCGCCCTCCCCACCTGCGAAGCTGTGCACCGTGGTGTTCGTGGTGTTCCTCCTGGCCGTCCCGGCCGTCCTGCTCGCGCTGATCACCTGGCAGGTGGTGGCGGGCGGCCCGCTGCTGGAGGTGGACCGGGAGGTCGAGCACGCCCTGCTGCACCCGGACCGCCTCTCCCAACTGCTGGCCGATCTGGGCCTGGTGCAGATCGCGGTACCCGTGCTCCTGGCCGTCCTGGTCCACACGGCCCGGCGGGGCCGCGCCACCGGCGCGGACCACTGGTGGCGCGCGCCCCTCGCGGCGGCCGTGACGATGGCTCTGGTCCCGGCGCTGGTCGTGCCGTTGAAGGCCTGGACGGCCCGGCCCGGTACGGCGGTCATGCCGCCCGGTACCGGCTACTTCCCGTCGGGACACGCGGCCACCGCCGCCGTCGCCTACGGTGCCGCGGCGCTCGTCCTCCTGCCCTGGCTGCGCAGGCCCGCCGCCCGCCGGACCGTCGTCGCGGTGTGCGTCGCGCTCGTCCTGGGTGCCTCCTTCGGGCTGGTGCGGCGGGGCTACCACTGGCCCCTGGATGTCGTGGCCAGTTGGTGCCTGGCGTCCATGCTGCTGTCCGCGCTGTGGCGGCTGGTCAGCGGCCTCGGCCGAAGTAGGCGTCGAAGGTGTTCTGGAACTGCCAGTCCCCGAACCGGTCCCAGTTGACCGACCACGTCATCAGACCGCGCAGCGCCGGCCAGGTGCCGTGGGTGGTGTACGAGCCGCAGTTCGTCGCCCTGGTCAGGCAGTCCAGAGTCTTGGTGACCTCCGCCGGGGCCACGTAGCCGTTGCCCGCGTTGGTGGACGCCGGCATGCCGATCGCGACCTGGTCGGGGCGCAGCGGCGGGAAGACGTTCGCCGCGTTGCCTGCCACCGGGAAGCCGGTCAGGAGCATGTCGGTCATGGCGATGTGGAAGTCCGCGCCGCCCATGGAGTGGTACTGGTTGTCCAGGCCCATGATCGGGCCCGAGTTGTAGTCCTGGACGTGGAGCAGGGTCAGGTCGTCGCGCAGGGCGTAAATCACCGGGAGGTACGCGCCGCAGCGCGGGTCCTGGCCGCCCCACTGGCCCGTGCCGTAGTACTGGTAGCCCATCTGCACGAAGAAGGTCTCCGGGGCCATGGTCAGGACGAACCCGGCGCCGTACTTCGCCTTCAGGGTCTTCAGCGCCGAGATCAGGTTGACGACCACGGGTGTGGTCGGGTTCCTGAAGTCCGTGTCGTTCGCGTCCAGGGACAGGGAGTGGCCTTCGAAGTCGATGTCGAGGCCGTCGAGGCCGTATACGTCGATGATGCTCGAAACGGACGAGACGAACGTGTCCCTGGCCGCCGTCGTGGTCAACTGCACCTGGCCGTTCTGGCCGCCGATGGAGATCAGGACCTTCTTGCCGGCGGCCTGCTTGGCCTTGATCGCCGCCTTGAACTCGGCATCGCTCTCGACGTTCGGGCACTCGGTGACCGGGCAGCGGTCGAAGCGGATGTCGCCCGAGGTGACCGACGTCGGCTCGCCGAAGGCCAGGTCGATGACGTCCCAGCTGTCGGGGACGTCGGCCATGCGCGTGTAACCGGAGCCGTTGGCGAAGCTGGCGTGCAGGTAGCCGACCAGGGCGTGTGCGGACAGGTCCGTGCCGCCGCCGGGCCCGCCCGGGTCGTCCGGGCCGCCCGGGTCCGCGGCTGTCTGGGCCGTCACTGTCGCCGACCTCGCCGACTCGCCCGCGGCGTTCACCGCCGCGACCTGGAAGCCGTACGCGGTCGAGGGCGACAGGCCGGTGATCGTCGCGGACGTGCCGGTCACCGTCTGGGTCTTCGTGCCGTCGCGGTAGACCGTGTAGCCGGCGGCGTCGGTCACCGGGGACCAGGACAGGGCGACGCTGGTCGAGGTGACGGTGCCGGTCGTCAGGCCGGCCGGTGCGGCGGGCGGCCGCTGGCCGGTGCTCCCGCCCGGGCCGACGAGCGAGAGGTCGTCGGCGTAGTAGGCGCCCGTGCTGTACCAGCCGTGCGTGTAGACCGTGACCTCGGTGGTCTGCGCGCCGGTGCGGAAGGTGGTGGTGAGCTGCTGCCAGTCGGGGGCGGACTGGGTCCAGGTGGAGACGTCGGTGGTGCCGGTGTCGCTCGCGCCCAGGTAGACGTACGAGCCGCGGACGTAACCGGTCAGCGTGTACTGGGAGTTCGGCTGGACCGGCACCGTCTGCGCGCACTGGGCGTTGTCGTTGTCGGACGGGGTCGCCTGCAACGCCGAACTGCCGCTGCGGACGGGTGACTTCACCGTGGTGCCGGATCCCGGGCAGGTCCAGCCGTCGAGGCCCGCCTCGAAGCCGCCGTTGCGCAGGACGTCCGCGTCGTCGGCGCGGGCGGTCGTCGCGAGCGCGGTGACGCCGGGCAGGGCGAGGAGGGTGGCTGTCAGCGCGGCGAGCAGTCGGCGCTTGGCCGGTCCGGCTGGTCTGTGTCTGGCGCGGTCCACAACTACCTCCGGGCATGGGGGTTTGGGGAGGGTGGAGCGCGCCCCAACCTGGTCCAGACCAATTCGGTTGTCAAGACCTGTGGCGCCGGCGGCATGAGAAGACCTCCCTCTCCCGTGGACGCGGGGGGGGTGCGTCGTACGGGAGAGGGAGGTCTCGTCTGCGGGGTCGGACCTCAGCTGTCGAAGCCCAGGCCCAGGCGGTCCATCGTCCGCAGCCACAGGTTGCGCCGGCCGCCCTGCTCGTCGGCGCGTGCCAGGGACCACTTGGTCAGCGCGATGCCGGTCCAGGCGAACGGCTCGGGCGGGAAGGGCATCGGCTTCCTGCGGACCATCTCCAGCTCGGTGCGCTCCGTGCGCTGCCCGGCCAGCAGGTCGAGCATCACCTCGGCGCCGAAGCGGGTCGCGCCCACGCCCAGGCCCGTGTAGCCGGCCGCGTAGGCGACCTTCCCCTGGTGGGCGGTGCCGAAGAACGCCGAGAAGCGGGAGCAGGTGTCGATCGCCCCGCCCCAGGCGTGGGTGAAGCGGACGCCCTCCAACTGCGGGAAGCAGGTGAAGAAGTGCCCGGCCAGCTTGGCGTAGGTCTCCGGCCTGTCGTCGTACTCGGCGCGCACCCGGCCGCCGTACGGGTAGATCGCGTCGTAGCCGCCCCACAGGATCCGGTTGTCCGCGGACAGCCGGAAGTAGTGGAACTGGTTCGCCTCGTCCCCGAGGCCCTGGCGGTTCTTCCAGCCGATCGACGCCATCTGCTCGGCGCTGAGCGGCTCGGTCATCAGGGCGTAGTCGTAGACCGGGACGGTGTACGAGCGCACCCGCTTGACCAGGTTGGGGAAGACGTTGGTGCCGAGCGCGACCCGGCCGGCCCTGATCCGGCCGTAGGGCGTGCGTACCGACATTCCGGCGCCGTACGGCCTCAGGGTCAGGGCCGGGGTGCGCTCGTAGACGCGTACGCCGAGGCGCACGCACGCCTGCTTCAGGCCCCAGGCGAGCTTGGCGGGGTGGACCATGGCGACGCCCCGGCGGTCCCACAGACCGGCCTCGAAGGTCGGTGAGGCGACCTGCTCGCGCACCGCGTCCCGGTCGAGGAACTCGAAGCCCTCGGCCAGGCCGTGCTCCTGCATCTCGGCGTACCAGTCCTTCAGTTCCCTGGCCTGGTACGGCTCCGTGGCGACGTCGAGTTCGCCGGTACGCTCGAACTCGCAGTCGATGGAGTGGCGGGCGACCGTCTCCTCGATGGCGTCGAGGTTGCGGGCGCCCAGCTCCTCCAGCTTGTGGATCTCCTCCGGCCAGCGGGCGAGGCCGTTGGCCAGGCCGTGCGTGAGGGAGGCGGCACAGAAGCCGCCGTTGCGGCCGGAGGCGGCCCAGCCCACCTCGCGGCCCTCCACCAGCACCACGTCCGTGGCGGGGTCGCGCTCCTTGGCGATCAGCGCGGTCCACAGTCCGCTGTAACCACCTCCGACCACCAGCAGGTCGCAGGTCTCGGCTCCGGTCAGCGCCGGCTCCGGGCGGGGCCTGCCGGGGTCGTCCAGCCAGTACGGGACCGGCTGGGCCTCGGAGAGGGATGTGGTCCAGTCGTGCTCACGGCTCATGGCGCCAGGGGCCATGATTTCAACTCCCTACAGAGTCACTTGCGTTGTTTCGACGGGAAGGCGTCATGCCTTCTGCCTGGTCCGCCGGTTGGCGATGGCCATGGAGACCAGGACGAGCAGGACGGCGATGACGAACATGGCCGTACCGATGACGTTGATCTGGACGGGTGTGCCGCGCTGTGCCGAGCCCCAGACGAACATCGGGAAGGTCACGGTCGAGCCCGCGTTGAAGTTCGTGATGATGAAGTCGTCGAACGACAACGCGAAGGCGAGCATCGCGCCCGCGGCGATACCGGGGGCCGCGATCGGCAGGGTGACCCGGAGGAAGGTCTGGACCGGTCCGGCGTACAGGTCCTGCGCGGCCTGCTCCAGCCTCGGGTCCATCGACATCACGCGCGCCTTGACGGCGACGACGACGAAACTGAGGCAGAACATGATGTGCGCGATCAGGATCGTCCAGAAGCCGAGCTGCGCGCCCATGTTGAGGAACAGGGTGAGCAGCGAGGCCGCCATGACCACCTCGGGCATCGCCATCGGCAGGAAGATCAGCGAGCTCACCGTGCCCCGCGCGCGGAAGCGGTAGCGGACCAGCGCGAAGGCGATCATCGTGCCGAGGACGGTGGCGCCGATCGTGGCCCAGACGGCGATCTGGAGGCTGATCGACAGCGATCCGCACATGTCGGCGACACCGCACGGGTCCTTCCAGGCGTCCATGGAGAACGCCTGCCACTGGTAGTTGAAGCGGCCCTTGGGCTTGTTGAAGGAGAAGACCGTGACGATGACGTTCGGCAGGAGCAGGTATCCGAGCGTCAGCAGTCCGGCGATGACGACGAGGTGGCGCTTGAGCCAGTTGACGAAGGCCATTTAAACCAGATCCTCCGTGCCGGACTTGCGGATGTAGATGGTGATCATGGCGAGGATCGCGGCCATGAGGATGAAGGACAGGGCCGCGGCCGTCGGATAGTCCAGGATCCTCAGGAACTGCGTCTGGATGACGTTGCCGACCATGCGGGTGTCGGTGGAGCCGAGCAGGTCCGCGTTGACGTAGTCGCCGGCCGCCGGGATGAAGGTCAGCAGCGTGCCGGAGACCACGCCCGGCATCGACAGCGGGAAGGTGACCCTGCGGAAGGTGGTGAACGGCCTGGCGTAGAGGTCGCCCGCCGCCTCGTGCAGCCGCGGGTCGATGCGCTCCAGCGAGGTGTACAGCGGCAGGATCATGAACGGCAGGAAGTTGTACGTCAGACCGCACACCACCGCCATCGGCGTGGCGAGCACCCGGTCGCCGGCGGTCCAGCCGAGCCAGTTGGTGACGTCCAGGACGTGCAGCGTGTTGAGGGCGCCCACGACCGGGCCGCCGTCGGCGAGGATCGTCTTCCAGGCCAGGGTCCGGATCAGGAAGCTGGTGAAGAACGGCGCGATCACCAGGATCATGATCAGGTTGCGCCAGCGGCCCGCGCGGAAGGCGATGAGGTACGCCAGCGGGTAGCCGAGCAGCAGGCACAGGATCGTCGCGGAGGCCGCGTACAGGACCGAGCGGACGAACTGCGGCCAGTACTGCGACAGCGCGTCCCAGTAGGTCGCGAAGTGCCAGGTGACCTTGTAGCCCTGCTCCAGGGAGCCCGTCTGCACGGACGTGGACGCCTGGTAGATCATCGGCAGCGCGAAGAAGACGACCAGCCAGAGGATGCCGGGCAGCAGCAGCCAGTACGGGGTGAAGCGGCCCCGCCTGCGCGGCGGTCTCGTCTGCTGGGCGACGGGCGGCGAGGGCGCCTCGGTGACAGCGGCCATCAGGCTGCGTCCTCCTCGACACTCTCGACGCCCGCGTCGATGTCCTGCTTCGCATCAAGACCGAACGTGTGGGCCGGGTTCCAGTGCAGGACGACCTCGGCGCCGGGCACCAGGCGGGCGTCGCGGTCGATGTTCTGGGCGTAGACCTCGAAGTCGGGGCAGACCGGGCTGTCGATCATGTACTGCGTGGAGACGCCGATGAAGCTCGACTCGGAGATCCGGCCGGTGATGCGGTTGCGGCCGTCGGGGATCTCGCCCGCGTCGTCGGCGTGGGTGAGGGAGATCTTCTCCGGGCGGACGCCGACGAGCACCTTGCCGCCGGTCGTGGCCGGGGCGGAACATCGCGCCTTGGGCAGGGTGAGCTTGCCGCCGCCCGCCTTCAGGACGATCTCCTCGCCGCTCCTGGAGCCGACCTCGGCCTCTATCAGGTTCGAGGTGCCGAGGAAGTTCGCGACGAACGTGGTCTGCGGGTTCTCGTAGAGGTCGGTGGGCGCGCCGAGCTGCTCCACCCGGCCGCCGTTCATCACGGCGACCGTGTCGGCCATGGTCATGGCCTCCTCCTGGTCGTGCGTGACGTGGACGAAGGTGATGCCGACCTCGGTCTGGATGCGCTTGAGCTCCAGCTGCATCTGGCGGCGCAGCTTCAGGTCCAGGGCGCCGAGCGGCTCGTCCAGCAGGAGCACCTTGGGGTGGTTGATCAGCGCGCGGGCGACCGCGACACGCTGCTGCTGGCCGCCGGAGAGCTGGTGGGGCTTCTTGCGGGCCTGCTCGCCCAGCTGCACCAGGTCCAGCATCTCCTCGACCTGCTTCTTCACCGACTTGATGCCGCGCCGGCGCAGACCGAAGGCGACGTTCTCGAAGATGTCGAGGTGCGGGAAGAGGGCGTAGGACTGGAAGACCGTGTTGACCGGGCGTTTGTACGGCGGCAGGTGCGTCACGTCCTGGTCGCCGAGGTGCACGGTGCCGGAGGAGGGTTCCTCCAGGCCGGCGATCATGCGCAGGGTGGTGGTCTTGCCGCAGCCGGAGGCGCCGAGCAGGGCGAAGAAGGATCCCTGCGGCACGGTCAGGTCGAGCGGGTGCACGGCGGTGAAGGCGCCGTAGCGCTTGCCGATCTGCGAGAGGCGGACGTCGCCGCTGTTGTCTGTCGTCGTCATTGTCGTCACGCCCCTGTGAGCTTCGCGAACTTCGCTTCGTAGGCCGCCTCTTCCTTGTCGCTCAGGGCGCGGAAGGAGTGGGCCTTGGCCACCATGTCCTTGGTGGGGATGATCAGCGGGTTCTCCGCCGCCGCCTTGTCGATCTTGGCCAGTTCGTCCTTCGCCCCGTCGACGGGACTCATGAAGGCGACGTAGGCGGAGAGCTGGGCGGCCTGCCTCGGCTGGAAGTAGAAGTCGATCAGCCGTTCGGCGTTGGCCTTGTGACGGGCCTTGTTGGGGATCAGCAGGTTGTCGGTGGAGGTGAGCCAGCCGGCGTCCGGGATGACGTAGTCGACGTCGGCGCTGTCCTCCTGGAGCTGGACTATGTCGCCGCCCCAGGCGACGCAGGCGGCGATGTCGCCCTTGGTCAGGTCGGAGGTGTAGTCGTTGCCGGTGAAGCGGCGGATCTGCCCCTTGTCGACGGCCTTCTGCAGGCGGGCGGTCGCCGCGTCGTAGTCGTCGTCGGTGAACCTGGCCGGGTCCTTGCCCATGTCGAGCAGGGTCATGCCCATGCTGTCGCGCATCTCCGACAGGAAGGAGACCCTGCCCTTGAGCTTGGGGTTGTCCAGCAGGTCGGAGACCGACTTCACCTCGATGCCGTCGAGTGCCTTCTTGTTGTAGGCGATGACGGTCGAGACACCCTGCCACGCGTAGGAGTAGGCGCGTCCCGGATCCCAGTCCGGACTGCGGTACTGCTCGGACAGGTTGGCGAAGGCGTGCGGCAGGTTCTCCGCGTCCAGCTTCTGCACCCAGCCCAGGCGGATCAGCCGCGCGGCCAGCCAGTCGGTCACGACGATGAGGTCGCGGCCGGTGTCCTGGCCGGCGGCGAGCTGCGGCTTGATCTTGCCGAAGAACTCGTTGTTGTCGTTGATGTCCTCGGTGTACTTGACCTGGATCCCGGTCTGCCGAGTGAACTCGTCGAGCGTGGGGTGCTTCTTGCCGCTCTTGTCGACGTCGATGTACACGGGCCAGTTGGAGAAGTCCACGATCTTCTCCTTGGCCGAGTGGTCCTCGGCGGAGGTACCCCCCTGTGCCTGGCCGGCCGGCGGGATTCCGCAGGCGCTCAGCGCCCCGAGTCCCCCGACCGCGAGCGCGCCGCCCGCCGAGGCGCGCAGCATCGAGCGGCGGCTGAGGGAGGCCCTGCCGTTGCGGAAGCTGCGCCGCACGGCGGCCAGCTGGGCCGGGGTGAGGCGGTCGGGCTCGTACTGCTCCATGCGCGTGGTGCCCTTTCGGGAAGGTGGCCTGGTGCAAGGCCTGGTCGTTGCTATCGGTCCCCGAAGATCGTGCGGTGCCAGTCCTTGCGGGCCACCGCCGTGTTGTCGAACATGACGTGCTTGATCTGCGTGTATTCCTCGAACGAGTACGAGGACATGTCCTTGCCGAAGCCGGACTGCTTATAACCGCCGTGCGGCATCTCGCTGATGATCGGAATGTGGTCGTTGACCCACACGCACCCCGCCTTGATCTCCCGCGTCGCGCGGTTGGCCCGGTAGACGTCCCGGCTCCACGCCGAAGCCGCCAGACCGTACGGAGTGTCGTTGGCCAGCCGAATCCCCTCATCATCACTGTCGAACGGCAGTACGACCAGTACCGGACCGAAGATCTCCGACTGGACGATCTCGCTGTCCTGCGCCGCGTCCGCGATGAGGGTGGGGCGATAGTACGCCCCGTTCTTCAGTTCGTCCTGGGGTGCCTCGCCGCCGGTGACCACGCGCGCGTAGGCACGCGCCCGGTCGACGAAGCCGGCGACGCGGTCGCGCTGGACGTGCGAGATCAGCGGGCCGAGGTCGGTGCCGGGGGCGAACGGGTCGCCCAGCCGGACGGACGCCATCAGGGCGGCCGTCCGCGCGACGAACTCCTCGTACAGGGGGCGCTGCACGTACGCGCGCGTGGCGGCCGTGCAGTCCTGCCCGGTGTTGATGAGCGCGCCCGCGACCGCGCCGTTGGCGGCGGCCTCCAGATCGGCGTCGTCGAACACCACGAAGGGCGCCTTGCCGCCGAGTTCCAGGTGCAGGCGCTTGACGGTCGCGGTGGCGATCTCGGCGACCCGCTTGCCGACGGCGGTGGAGCCGGTGAAGGACGTCATGGCGACGTCCGGGTGGCCGATCAGGTGCTCGCCGGCCACCTTGCCGGTGCCGGTGACGATGTTGATCACACCGTCGGGGATGCCCGCGTCGGTGGCGGCCTGGGCGAACATCAGCGAGGTCAGCGGGGTCAGCTCGGCCGGCTTGAGCACGATGGTGTTGCCCGCGGCGACGGCCGGGAGGATCTTCCAGGCGGCCATCTGGAGGGGGTAGTTCCAGGGCGCGATGGAGCCGACGACCCCGATGGGCTCGCGGCGGACGTAGGACGTGTGGTCGCCGGAGAACTCGCCGGCCGACTGGCCCTGGAGATGCCGGGCGGCGCCCGCGAAGAAGGCCGCGTTGTCGATCGTGCCCGGCACGTCGAACTCGCGGGTCAGCTTCAGCGGCTTGCCGCACTGGAGGGACTCGGCGCGGGCGAGGTCCTCCGCCCGGTCGGCGAGCACGGCCGCGAAACGGTGCAGCGCGTCCGAGCGGTCGCCGGGCGTGGCGCCCGCCCAGCCGGGGAACGCCTCGCGCGCGGCGGCCACCGCGGCGTCGACGTCCTCGCGGCCGGCCAGTTCGTAGGTGTAGACCTCCTCGCCCGTGGCGGGGTCGACGACCGCGTGGCTGCGGCCCGAGGTGCCCTTGATCAGCTTTCCGGCGATGTACTGCGCGCCGTTCGCGAAACGGTCCTGTGCCGGAAATCGGTCCGGGGTGGCGGTGCCCGGGTTGTGCATGTCGCTCTCCTCCGCCTTCGCCCCTCGGTCACCGAGGGCGGGTGGCGTAGCTCCAGCTCGATTTGAGTGCCGATCCTGACAGAGCCCTGGGACTCCAACAAGTGATTCCGTTGTTGCCTTTTGGTTACGCGACGGAATCTGTCGACCAGGTGTCCAGTCGGCACGGAAAAGGCAGGACGGTGTGTCAGTGGTGCGTGCCACACTCGCGTGCATGGGGAACATCGCCTCCTGGCAGGCTCTGACCAGGGAAGTCCGTGCGGGGACACGGGTGCGCTATCTGCACTTCTGGGGGCATCGGCCACGCCCGGACGGCCGCGTCGGCCCGAGCTGCCTGAGCCAGTGGTGGCCGTCGCCGTTCACGGTGGACTCGGTGCGGTACGCGACCGCGGAGCACTGGATGATGGCCGGCAAGGCGCGGCTGTTCGACGACGCGGAGGCGGAGCGTCTGGTGCTGGCCGCGCGGCATCCGGCCGAGGCCAAGAAGGCGGGTCGGCTCGTGCGCGGCTTCGACGAGGGCGTGTGGGAGCGGGAGCGGTTCCGGATCGTGATGGAGGGCAGCGTCCACAAGTTCGCCGCCCACCCCGCGCTGCGGGAGTTCCTGCTGGCCACGGGCGACCGTGTACTGGTGGAGGCCAGTCCGGTGGACCGGATATGGGGCATCGGGCTGGCCGCCGGCGACGACGCGGCGGCCGATCCGGAGCGCTGGCGGGGGCCGAACCTGCTCGGCTTCGCGCTGATGGAGGCGCGCGAGCGGCTGCGGACCGAGGCGCGGGTGCGGTGACCGGCGGAGGGCTGGGCGGGGCGGAGGTGCGTTGACCGCCTGCGCAGAGTGCGGGGCCGGGCGCGGGTGCGTTGACCGGCGCGCGCACAGTGCGCGGCCGGGCCCGGATACGGAGACCAGCCCACGCGAGGTGCGCGGCCGGGCCCGGATACGGAGACCGGCCCGCGCAGGGTGCGCGGGCCGGTCCGCCGTCAGTGGTCGGCCAGGACGCTCACGGCCGGCAGCGAGGCGCGGGCGGGGTCCTCGTCGTAGGTCGTCGAGGAGTGCTCGAAGGTGCTGACGTAGAACAGACCGAGGACCAGCAGGGCGATCGTGATGAGGCCGAGGACGATACCGATGATGCCCGTGATCAGGCCGGCCTGGGCATGGCCGTGGTTGTTGGCCTCGCCGCGTTCGGCCTTGCGGCGGCCCTTGACGCCGAAGATCACGGCGAGGACGCCGAGGATCACCCCGAAGACGCCGTAGAAGCAGAACAGGGTGCAGGACAGGATGCCGAGCACCATGGCGGCGGTGCCCATCCCGTTCTCCGGGGGCATCGGCATGCCGGGCCAGCCGTTGCCCGGTCCCGGGTAGCCGGAGTAGCCGTACCCGCCGGGGACGGGGCCGACGGGTGCGCCCGGACCGATGGGAGCGCCCGGACCCGTGGGAGCGACGGGCGGCGGCGGCACGGCGGAGTCCGCGCCGGGGGCACCGTAGCCGGGCGGCGGGAAACCGGTCGCCGGCATCGAGGCCATCGTCGCCTGGTCGTGCACGGAGGGCGGGGCGAAGCCGGACGGCTGCTCCGGCCCGGGGTACGGCGCCGGAGCGGACGGGTTCTTCTCCAATGAAGGTCTGTTCTCGGGCGGCGCCCACGGATCCTCGGCTCCCGCGCCCCCGCCGGCCTGCGTTCCGTCCGTCATCTCGTCGTCTCCCCCTTGATCGATCGCCTCGCCATGCTAAGGCCTCGTCCGTGCGGGCGCGCCGCCGGGCACCGGGCTTCCCCGCCCCTGACCGCCGACCGCGGCCCGGGCCGCGGCGAGGCGTGCGCCTACCATGACGGTGCTCACCGATCAGCCGATCACCCGCGCCGCGCCCGCAGGGCCCGCGGCGCCCTTCCCGGGGAGGGACCCCTTGACCGACCAGCCCGCACTCCGTGCCCCGTACGCGCCGCACGCATCGCACGCATCGCACGACCTGCACGCGCCGCGTGACCGGCACGCCTTCATCGCCGGACTGCCCAAGGCCGAACTGCACGTGCACCACGTCGGCTCCGCCTCCCCCCGGATCGTCTCCGAGCTGGCCGCCCGCCACCCCGACTCCAAGGTGCCCACCGACCCCGAGGCCCTGGCCGACTACTTCACCTTCACGGACTTCGCCCACTTCATCGAGGTGTACCTGTCCGTCGTGGACCTGATCCGCACCCCGGAGGACGTCCGGCTGCTGACCTTCGAGGTCGCCCGCGACCTGGCCCGGCAGCAGGTGCGCTACGCGGAGCTCACCGTCACGCCGTTCTCCTCCACCCGGCGCGGCATCGACGAGCGCGCCTTCATGGACGCGATCGAGGACGCCCGCAAGGCGGCCGAGGACGAGTTCGGGACCGTACTGCGCTGGTGCTTCGACATCCCCGGTGAGGCCGGTCTCGAGTCGGCCGAGGAGACCACCCGGCTCGCCACCGACGACCGGCTGCGCCCGGAGGGCCTCGTGTCCTTCGGGCTCGGCGGACCCGAGATCGGCGTACCCCGGCCCCAGTTCAAGCCCTACTTCGACCGGGCGATCGCCGCCGGGCTGCGCTCCGTCCCGCACGCCGGCGAGACCACCGGACCCGGGACGGTGTGGGACGCGCTGACCGAACTGCGGGCCGAGCGCATCGGCCACGGCACCAGCTCCGCCCTCGACCCGAAGCTGCTCGCCCACCTCGCCGAGCACCGCATCCCGCTGGAGGTGTGCCCGACCTCCAACATCGCCACCCGGGCCGTGCGCACCCTCGAGGAGCACCCCATCAGGGAGTTCGTCCGCGCCGGAGTCCTCGTCACGGTCAACTCCGACGACCCGCCCATGTTCGGCACCGACCTCAACAACGAGTACGCCGTGGCCGGCCGGCTGCTCGACCTCGACGAGCAGGGCCTGGCCGAGCTGGCCAGGAATGCGGTGCACGCCTCCTTCCTGGACGCGGCCGGCAAGGCGCGCATCGTGGAGGAGATCGACGCCTACACCGCGCGGTGGCTCGCGCCCTGAACCGGAACGCGCGGGACACAATGGGGACCATGCAGACCGTGACCGCCGTGGCGCACCGCGGCGACCCCTACCGCTTCCGCGAGAACACCGTCGACTCACTGCGCTCCGCGTTCGACCAGGGCGCGGACGCGGTCGAGATCGACGTACGGCTGACCCGGGACGGCGTTCCGGTGCTGCTCCACGACGAGTCGCTCAAGCGGCTGTGGGCCCACGACCGGCCGTTGCACGCACTGTCCGCGGCGGAACTGCGCGGACTGACGGGCGGCCTGGTGCCCACGCTGGAGGACGCGCTCACCGCGGCGGACGCCGGCCGCGTCATGATCGACCTGCCGGGCCCGGCCCACCCACGGGCGGTGCGGCGGATCGTCGACGTGGTCGACGCGTGCGGCGCGCGGGACCGCGTGTACTACTGCGCGGGCGCCGAGGCCATGCTCGCGGTGCGGGCCGCCGACCCGGCCGCCGAGATCGCGCTGACCTGGACGACGCTCGCGCCGCCGCGGGCCGGGCTGCTGGACGCGGTGCGGCCCCGGTGGCTGAACTACCGCTTCACCCTGGTGGACCGGGACCTCGCCGCCCGCGTCCACCACGACGGCTACCTGCTGTCCGTCTGGACCCCCGACACCCGCCGCTCCCTGCGCCGCCTCCTCGACCTCGGCGCCGACTCGATCACGACCAACCGGGTCGACCTGCTGCACACCCTGCGCACCGCGCAGACGACGGCACCGTAGGGGACGGCCCCGACAACACCCCGGTAGGGCCCGGCACTTGCTCCGGGACACCTCGGGGACGGGTGCCCTCCCCTGCGACGATCCAGCGGGCGTCGCACGCCTGACGGATGTTCGGCACCAGCCCACCGAGCGCCCCCGGAGGCATCCGATGCACGCACGCGCCACGGCCCCGACCGCCGCCTCCGTCGTCCTCGCCCCGGTCACCGCCGTACCCGCCCTGGCCGCACCCACCGGGCCCGCACCGGCCGCCGGGGGTGTCGTCTCCGGCCCGGGCTCACCGGCCGTCGGCCGCGCGCCCGTCCGGCCCGGGCGCCGAAGCGCCGCGTTCCGCCGTCACCTCGCTGCCCGACGAGGACCCCACGGCCACCCTGGTCCGCATCGGCGGCACCGGCGGCACCCGGCGCGGCAGCGCGGGCGTGCACGACCTGCGCAGCGGCCGGCCCGAACGCCCGCTTCCGGGCCGGTTCGGCGACGAAGGTGGTGACGGCGGCGGGCGTACTGCGGCTCGCCGCGCAGGGCGGAGTCGGCCTGGACGCACCGATCCAGCGGTATCCTCCGGGCCTGCTCACCGAGGACTTCCAGCCCGTCACCGTACGGCAACTGCTCAACCACACCAGCGGCATCCAGGCCGGATGTTCACGGTCCCGGCAGGCATCGAGGGCGCCACCCACAGCGCGGGCCTCCAGCGCTTCGAGTACGGCGGCCGGGTCGCCTGGATCAGGTCCGGCGCCCGCTACGGCTACAGCACCGTGCTCGGCGCGACCCGCGACCTGAACCGCACCCTCGTCCACTCGGTCAACTCCACCGACGCCAAGGGCGAATCCATGAACCCGGTGGCCGAACGCATCGCGCCGGCGGCGCTCAGGTGGCGGACCGTCCGCCCAGCAGGCGGCGGGCCGCCGCGTGCGACGCCACCGTGGCCGCGCCCGCGAGGCCCAGGCCGAGGACCAGGTCCCGGGGACGCGTGGGGCGCAGGACGCCGGCGCGGCGCAGGCGGGCGCGGGCCCAGAGGGTGAAGGGGACGACCAGGACGGGCGAGGTCGCGGAGCCGGGGGTGTAACCGCGCACCGCCGCGGCCTGGGCCAGGTGGACCAGACCGTGCAGTCCGAAGGCGTTCAGCGCCGTCTGGTAGACGGCGGAACGCCCGCCGGTCGCCCGGCCCGCGGCGGACGTGGCGGCGACGATCGCGCCCATCACCCCCACGGCCACCGCGAATTCACGCGCGTCCACGGACCCGAGCCGCCGCCACACCGCCTCCGGCACGGCCGGGAAGCGCTCCCGCAGCCCCGGCTCACTGCGCCGCAGCCAGGCCTGCACGGTGGCCAGCTCCTCCACGTCGTGCAGCGCCCAGGCCGCCAGCAGCCCGAACGTCACGGCGGGGCCCACCTGTTGGTCGTTCGGCGTGTGTGTCACGGAGGTGAGTCTGCCAGGGCCTTTCGCAACAGGCCCTACAGGCCCACGATCGCGTTCCAGCGCTTGCCGAACTCCGTGCGCTCGTCGGAGGACATGTCCCGGGCGATGGCGAGGTGCTTGCGCATGGTGGAGTCGGGGAAGATCAGCGGGTTCTCCGCGAGTTCGGCGGTCTCCTTGTCCTTGGAGTCGGCGAGCACGGCCTGGGCCGCCGGGACCGGGCAGACGTAGTTGACCCAGGCGGCGAGCTCCGCGGCGACCTCGGGCTCGTAGTAGTAGTCGATCAGTCTCTCCGCGTTGGCCTTGTGGGTGGACCGGTTGGGGATCATCCAGGAGTCCGACCACAGTTCGGCGCCCTCCTCGGGCACGACGAAGCGGATGTCGGGGTTGTCCGCCTGGAGCTGGATCACGTCGCCCGAGTAGGCCTGGCAGGCCAGGACGTCCCCGCTGACCAGGTCCTTGGTGTAGTCGTTGCCGGTGAAGCGGCGGATCTGGCCCCTGCGGACCTGCCGCTCCACCTGGTCGCAGACCTTGTCGAAGTCCCGGGTCTCCCACTTGGTGATGTCCACGCCGTTGGCCTGCATCAGCAGGGCGAACGCCTCGTCCAGGCCGGAGAGCAGGGTGACCTTGCCCTTGAGGTCGCTCGCCCACAGGTCGGAGACCTGGCGTATCTCGCGGCCGAGCTTGCGGCGGTTGTAGGCGATGCCGGTGATGCCCGACTGGTACGGCATCGTGAACTTGCGTCCCGGGTCGAAGGCGGGGTCGCGCAGCAGCGGGTCGAGGTACTCGGCCACCTGCGGCTGGCGGGCGCGGTCCATCTCCTGCACCCAGCCCAGCCGGACGAACCGCGCACACAGCCAGTCGCTGATCACGATCAGATCGCGACCCGGATCCTGATGGTTCATCAGCGACGGGCTGATCTTGCCGAAGAACTCGTCGTTGTCGTTGATCTCCTCGACGTAGTCGACGGTGATGCCCGTCTGCTTCTCGAAGGCCTCCAGGGTGGGCCGCTTGTTCGGGTTCTTGTCGTCGGTGTCGATGTAGAGCGGCCAGTTCGCCCAGATCAGCCGGTGGTCGGTGGCGGAGCTGTCCGGGATGGCGCGGTCACCGGGCTGGACGTAGGCGGCGGGCACTCCGCACCCGGCGAGCGCACCGAGCGCGGCCGTGCCGCCCAGGGCGCGCAGCAGGGAGCGGCGGGAGAGCGGGGGCGTGTTCGCAGTCTTGGGCACCGGCCCAGGATGCCGCTCGCCCCGCGGCCGGACAATCGACGCAGCGTCGAGCACGCGGGGAGGGAGCCGACACCTTGTCGATCAACGCCCGGGGCGGCGCCCGGCCGTGGACACACCGCGGCCCCGGACGGTCCGTCCCCCGTCCGGGGCCGCGAGCGGGCGAGCCGTGCGATCAGCGCATCACGCGGTCAGCGGCACGCTGTCCGTGCCGCGCGGCCGGCGTCATACGTCGACCGGCCGGCGTCACGCGTCACGCAGTCGGCGTCACGCGTCGAGCGACGTCATGACGTGCTTGATCCGCGTGTAGTCCTCGAAGCCGTACGCCGACAGGTCCTTGCCGTAGCCGGACTTCTTGAAGCCGCCGTGCGGCATCTCGGCGACCAGCGGGATGTGGGTGTTGATCCACACGCAGCCGAAGTCGAGCTTCTTGGACATCCGCATGGCGCGGGAGTGGTCCTTGGTCCACACCGAGGAGGCCAGCGCGTACTCGACGCCGTTGGCCCACTCCACCGCCTGGTCCTCGTCCGAGAAGGACTGCACGGTGATGACCGGGCCGAAGACCTCCCGCTGGATGATCTCGTCGTCCTGCTTGAGGCCCGAGACGACGGTCGGGGCGTAGAAGTAGCCCTTGTCGCCGACCTGGTGGCCGCCGGCCTCGACCTTGGCGTGGGCGGGCAGCCGCTCGATGAAGCCGGCCACCTGCTTGAGCTGGTTGGGGTTGTTCAGCGGGCCGAACAGGACGTCCTCGTCGTCCGGCTGCCCGGTCTTGGTCTCGGCCGCGGCCTTGGCGAGCGCGGAGACGAACGCGTCGTGGATGGACTCGTGGACGAGGACGCGGGTCGCGGCCGTGCAGTCCTGACCGGCGTTGAAGAAGCCGGCGACCGAAATGTCCTCGACGGCCTTGTCGATGTCGGTGTCCTCGAAGACCACGACCGGGGCCTTGCCGCCCAGCTCCAGGTGGACGCGCTTGAGGTCCTTGGAGGCCGACTCGGCGACGGACATGCCGGCGCGCACGGAGCCGGTGATGGAGGCCATCGCCGGGGTCGGGTGCTCCACCATCAGGCGGCCGGTGTCGCGGTCGCCGCAGATGACGTTGAAGACGCCCTTGGGCAGGACCGAGCCGATGATGTCGGCGATCAGGACCGTGGAGGCGGGGGTGGTGTCCGACGGCTTGAGGACGACCGTGTTGCCGGCGGCGAGCGCCGGGGCGAACTTCCACACGGCCATCATCATCGGGTAGTTCCACGGCGCGACCTGCGCGCAGACGCCGATCGGCTCGCGGCGGATGATGGAGGTCAGACCCTCCATGTACTCGCCGGCCGAGCGGCCCTCGAGCATCCGCGCCGCACCCGCGAAGAAGCGGATCTGGTCGACCATCGGCGGGATCTCCTCGGAGCGGGTCAGCCCGATCGGCTTGCCCGTGTTCTCCACCTCGGCCGCGATCAGTTCCTCGGCGCGCTCCTCGAAGGCGTCCGCGATCTTCAGCAGGGCCTTCTGGCGCTCCGCCGGAGTGGTGTCGCGCCAGCCCGGGAAGGCTGCCGCCGCGGCCTCCATGGCGGCGTCGACGTCCGCCTGCCCGGACAGCGGCGCGGTCGCGTACGCCTCGCCCGTCGCGGGGTTGACCACCTCGGTGGTCCGTCCGTCGGCGGCGTCCCGGAACTCACCGTCGATGTAGTTACGGAGCTTGCGCAGCCGTCCCAGCTCGGTGCTCACTGCCCGGCCCTCCTGGTCTGTTCACGATGTCCCATCACTGAGGCACCCACCCTAGTCCGCGGTGCGACGTTTTCAACACCCCCGTCCGGCCGAGTTCTGCGAAATCCGCACGTCTCGGTATCGCAAACAACGAATTTCATCGCATCGGCCTTGCGGAACTGTCGATCCGTCGTGCACAGTGAGGTCGTGGCCAGTCGAAGCGCAGAGCACAGGGACTCCCGCGAGTCCAGGCACGCGAGCGGCAGCTCGCACCTGGACGCCGTCTCCCTCGCCATCATCGAGCAGTTGCAGGAGGACGGCCGCCGTCCGTACGCCGCCATCGGCAAGGCCGTGGGCCTGTCCGAGGCGGCCGTGCGCCAGCGCGTCCAGAAGCTGCTCGACCAGGGCGTGATGCAGATCGTCGCCGTCACGGACCCACTCACCGTGGGCTTCCGTCGGCAGGCGATGGTCGGGATCAACGTCGAGGGCGACACGGAGTCCGTGGCCGAAGCGCTGACCGGCATGTCGGAAGTCGAGTACGTGGTGATGACCGCGGGCTCGTTCGACATCCTCGCCGAGATCGTCTGCGAGGACGACGACCAGCTGCTGGACGTCATCAACAAACGCATCCGGGCACTGCCCGGCGTGCGCTCCACCGAGAGCTTCGTCTACCTCAAGCTCAAGAAGCAGACCTACATGTGGGGAACCCGATAACCGTGAGCAAGGACCTCAGCCGTACCGCGTACGATCACCTGTGGATGCACTTCACCCGCATGTCCTCGTACGAGAACGCCCCCGTGCCGACGATCGTGCGCGGCGAGGGCACCTACATCTACGACGACAAGGGCAAGCGCTACCTCGACGGTCTCGCGGGTCTGTTCGTGGTCCAGGCCGGTCACGGCCGCACGGAGCTGGCCGAGACCGCGTTCAAGCAGGCGCAGGAGCTGGCGTTCTTCCCCGTCTGGTCCTACGCCCACCCCAAGGCCGTCGAGCTGGCCGAGCGGCTGGCCGACTACGCGCCGGGCGACCTGAACAAGGTCTTCTTCACCACCGGCGGCGGTGAGGCGGTCGAGACCGCCTGGAAGCTCGCCAAGCAGTACTTCAAGCTGACCGGCAAGCCCACCAAGTACAAGGTCATATCCCGCGCGGTGGCCTACCACGGCACCCCGCAGGGCGCCCTGTCCATCACCGGACTGCCGGGCCTGAAGGCGCCGTTCGAGCCGCTGGTGCCGGGCGCGCACAAGGTCCCGAACACCAACATCTACCGCGCCCCGCTCTTCGGCGACGACCCGGAGGCCTTCGGTCGCTGGGCCGCCGACCAGATCGAGCAGCAGATCCTCTTCGAGGGCCCCGACACGGTCGCCGCGGTCTTCCTGGAGCCGGTGCAGAACGCCGGCGGCTGCTTCCCGCCGCCGCCCGGATACTTCCAGCGGGTGCGCGAGATCTGCGACCAGTACGACGTGCTGCTCGTCTCCGACGAGGTCATCTGCGCCTTCGGCCGCCTGGGCACCATGTTCGCCTGCGACAAGTTCGACTACGTCCCGGACATGATCACCTGCGCCAAGGGCATGACCTCGGGCTACTCCCCGATCGGCGCGTGCATCATCTCCGACCGCCTCGCCGAGCCGTTCTACAAGGGCGACAACACCTTCCTGCACGGCTACACCTTCGGCGGCCACCCCGTCTCCGCCGCGGTGGGCCTGGCCAACCTCGACCTGTTCGAGCGCGAGGGCCTCAACCAGCACGTGCTGGACAACGAGGGCGCCTTCCTCTCCACCCTCCAGAAGCTGCACGACCTGCCGATCGTCGGCGACGTCCGCGGCAACGGCTTCTTCTACGGCATCGAGCTGGTGAAGGACAAGAACACCAAGGAGTCCTTCAACGACGAGGAGACCGAGCGGGTCCTGTACGGCTTCCTGTCCAAGGCGCTGTACGACAACGGCCTGTACTGCCGTGCCGACGACCGCGGCGACCCGGTCGTCCAGCTCGCCCCGCCGCTGATCTCCAACCAGGAGACCTTCGACGAGATCGAGCAGATCCTGCGCGCGACCCTGACGGAGGCGTGGACCAAGCTGTGACCGCGGCGGTGCGACCGCCGCGCGAAATGCGCACACCTGCGATCAGCTGATCATCACCGGCCCCGGTGCCGTCCGTTCGAGTGAGAAACGGCGGCCCGGGGCCGTGTGCTGTCCGGCCTCCCCGGAGGGGCTGCCTAGCGTGCCCTTGACGCGTCACTCTGCGTCGGACCGGTCCCGTGACCCGAGGTCTTCACACTCGTTCGCCCGTACGGGGGACACGGCACGGCATTCCCGCTGAGAACCGAGGTGTACGCCCATGGACGTCCCACCCGACAACGAGGTGCTCTGGGCGCGGGCCCTGCACTACACCCACGACGACGGCTCGCCCGCCCTCGGCGGCGTCTCCCTCGGTGTCGCGCAGGGTGAGATCCTCGCCGTGAGCGGGCCGAGCGGCAGTGGCAAGACGACCCTGCTGCGGTGCCTGTCCGGCCTGACGCGGGTGCGGCACGGCGAGGTCTGGTTCAACAGCGTCCCCGTGCACACCCTCGGCCCGCTGGCCCGTGAGCGGCTGCGCCGGGACCGGTTCGGCTGGGTCGACCCCGCTCCGGTGCTCGTACCGGAGCTGAACGTCTGGGAGAACACGGCCCTGCCCCTGATGCTGCGTGGCACGAGCCGGCGGCGGGCCAAGGTGGCCGCCCTGGAGTGGCTGGAGCGCCTCGACGTCGGCGGCCAGGCCCGGCTGCGCCCGCACCGGCTGCGCCAGGCCGAGCGGCAGCGCGTCTGCATCGCTCGCGCGCTCGCCCCCCTCCCCACGGTGCTGTTCGCGGACGAGCCGACGGCCCCGCTGCACCGCGCCGACCGCGCCCAGGTGCTGCGCACGCTGACCACCGCGGCCCGCTCGCACGGCATCACGGTGGTGCTCGCGACGCACGACCCGCAGACCGCGGCCGTCGCGGACCGGACGGTGGCGGTGCTCGACGGACGGTGCGTGAAGACCGTGCACCTCCCCCCGGTCGGCGACACGGCGGAAGGCCGGGCCGCGTGCTCGCTCTCCGTCTGATCCGCGTCGCCCGCCCGGGCGTCCAGCTGCGCCGCCTGACGGTCGTGGCGGCGTCGGCGGGCACGGGCTTCCTGCTGCTGTCCAGCCTCGGCTACGCGCTCGGCCGCCCGGAGCACTCCGGCGCGGCGGTGCTGCGGCTGTCCTGGTGCGTGCTGCCCCTGGTCGCGACGCTGTACCTCGCGGTCGCCGTGGCCCGCACCGACCCGGGGACCCGTCCCCGGCCGGGCCTGTCGGCGGTCGGTCTCGGCCCGGGCCGTCTGATGGCCGTCTCCGCGGCCACGACCGCCGTGGCCTGCGGGCTCGGCTCGCTGCTCGCGTTGCTGCTCTTCGCGTACCTGCGCGGCGAGGGCACGGGACTGCCGTTCGACGGCGCAGCCTGGGCGTTCCTGGCGGCCGGGGAGCCGCTGCCGGTGCCGGCGGTGCTGACCCTGCTGGCCGTCGTCCCCGTGCTCGCCTCGACGGCGGTCGCGCTGGTGCTGTACCCCCGGGACGCGAGGCCCGCGGCGGCCCGGAGCACCGGCCGGAGGTTCGGCCGCTTCGGGGCCTACCGGCGCACGGGCACGCAGGAGACGTTCGGGGCGTACGGCCGGTTCGGCGCACGCCTCGGCGACGGGACGGCGCGGCGGCAGGGCCGGTCGGCGACGGCGTGCGCGACCCGGCCCACGGAGACGGCCGCCGGCCCGGCGCGAGCCGGAACCGACCCGGCCGAGACCGATCCGGCCGAGGCCCGCGTGACGGGCACGGACCCGACCGGCATCGAGCCGACGGACGCCCTCGGGGACGCCGGCCACGAGGACTCCGGCCGCAAGCCCGTGCCCGACGACCCCGATCCCCACCGGCCCCCGACCCCGCGCGAACCGCCCACCGGTCTCCCCTGGGGCATCGCCGTACTCGCCGCCGGCCTGACCGTGGAGACCTACGCCGGACGGTCCACCACACCCGGGGCCGCCTCCGGACCGGCCCTCCCCGGCGGCCTGGCGGCCGACTCCGCCCCGGTCCTCGTCGGCTGGCTGATGACCGCCCTCGGCCTCGCCCTGGCCGGGCCCGGCCTCACCCACCTGTGCGGGCGTGTGCTCCAGTCCGCGCGTCCGGGAGCCCTGCGGCTCCTGGCCGGCCGTGTCCTGATGGAGGAGGCGGGCCGCATCGGCCGCCCACTCGGTGTGGTCTGCGCGGTGGCGTCGGGGACGTACGCCATGGTCGCGGCCTACGACGGCACCGCTCGGCCACTCGGCCCGTTGACGACGCTGGGCACGCTGCTCGTCGCCGGCTGCGCCCTGGCCACCCTGCTGATCGCCGCCGTCGAGGCGCGGCAGTCCCGCGCCGGCACCAACGCCGCGCTGCTGCGGCTCGGCGCGCCGTCCACGATGCTGCGCTCCGCCGTCCTCCTGCGCGCCTGTGCCCTGCTGGCCCTGTTCGTCCCGCTGACCGTGGTGGTCGCCGATCTCGCCGCACTGCCGCTGAACCCCTGAGCCCATCGGCCCGGCGGTCCGGCGGTCCGGCGCCGGACAAGACGTACGAGAAAATCCCGTGGCCGGCGATGAGTTCCGCGCGGGCCCCGGGTCCACCCCTGTGAAAGGCAACGAACCCCGATGGGAGAGACCCCGCCATGTACCAGCAGATGGTCTTCGTGAACCTGGCGACGAACGACGTGGCCGCGTCCAGGAAGTTCTTCACCGAGCTCGGCTACACCATCAACCCTCAGTTCTCCAGCGACGACTGCGTCTGCGTCGTCATCAGTGACACGATCATCGCGATGCTGCTCAGCAGGCAGCACTACGCCACCTTCACCAAGAAGGAGATCGCGGACTCGACGAAGTCCAGCGAGGTGCTGATCTGCCTGAGCGCGGAGAGCCGCGAGAAGGTCGACGAGCTGGTGCAGAAGGCGGTCGCGGCCGGCGGCACCGCGAGCGGCGAGACCCAGGACCAGGGCTTCATGTACGGCCGCTCCTTCGACGACCTCGACGGCCACACCTGGGAGGTCATGTGGATGGACCCGGCGGCGGTGCAGAGCTGAGCCCACGGGGGTGAGGCTCACAGCGGTCCGGGCGGGTGCGTCGGCACCCGCCCGGACTCATGCCAACACCGTTGAAACATTTACCTAGTTAATAATGAGGTAAAGTCAACGCCGGTGGGAGGCTTTCAGATTGACACTCCCGCCGGAGCGCTTATAAACCTGAGCCTCCTGGGGTTGCTGGGGGTTCGACCTCGCTGTCACCCCAACGCCCCGCAAACCCCCCGCAATTGGGCATCCCGTGAAGGGCAAAGTGGCTATCTTGTCCATATCCCGTCGTACCGCACGCACTGTGCGCATCCTCGGTGTCGCCTCCGCGTCCGCCGCGCTCGCTCTCGGCGCCGCGGGCAACGCGCTCGCCTGTGACATCAAGGACTTCTCCGCCGAAGCCAAGTGTGACGGCGACAACGGTGTCATCGTCGTCAAGAGCACCGACTCCTCCAACACCCCGGTCACGGTCACCGTGTTCCTCGAGGACAAGGGTGCCGACGCCAAGAAGATCGGTGAGCAGCCGATCAAGGGTGCGACCGCGATCACCTTCGCCGAGGACTGGCAGCCGAACGCGGTCTACCGGATCCACGTCGAGACCGCGAAGAACAGCCGGTTCAAGGTCAACGCGGACATCAAGCCGAACCTGGTGGCTCCGGCGACCGCGTGCAAGACCGAGACGCCGACCGAGGAGCCGACCGACTCCACCACGCCGTCTCAGCCGGAGTCGTCGGCCCCGGCGCCTTCGGAGTCCGCTCCGGAGTCGGAGGCCCCGTCGCAGGACGCGTCCTCGACGCCGTCCGCCTCGGAGAGCACCACCGCTCCCGCGGGCGCCGAGAACAACGCTCCGTCGCCCGCCGTCGGTGACTCCAACCTCGCCGAGACCGGTGCCGACTCCAACACCGGCATGATCGCCGGCATCGCGGCCGCCCTGGTCGTCGTCGGCGGTGGCGCGGTCTTCTTCGGCCTGCGCCGCCGCGGAGCGAACAGCAACAGCTGACGCCCCCGGCACACCGACGGTGGCCCGTCCCCGAACTCGGGGGCGGGCCACCGTCGTTCACTAGAACGTCGCCCACTCCAGCCAGAACTCCAACAGCTCCCGCTCGCCGAGCACCTCCAACCCGGGGCTGTCCAGGGGCAGCCGGTTGTAGAAGGCGAGCAGCACGGAGGTGAGCGGCCCGCGCAGGGCGACGGTCGCCTTCTCGTGACCGCGGCGCCAGACGACGCCGTCCTCGGTGAACTCGATGACCCACTCGGCGTGCAGCTCGGGGTCGCCGTCGGTGGCATGCAGATGGATGCTGCGGCCCGGACCACTCAGCTCCCGGACGTCCTGCTTCACCCTGGCCCGCTGGATGAACTCCACGATCTGAAGCCACTCGTCGACGGCGTCGGCGGCCACGTCCGCGGCGACCTCGTAGGGCCGGCCCACGGTCAGTGCCGCGTCGGCACGGTGGATCGTGATCTCGTGGGTCATGCGGCGGGCCCAGAAGCCGCTGTCGAGGAGCCCGGCCCAGGTCCACACCTTCGTGTCCGGTCCGGCCTCGCGGAGGGTGTCGACGAGCATCCGGCCGGTCTCCGCCAGCCAGGCGTCCAGCGCGGCCGCATCACCCTGCTCCTCGGGGCCCCCGGCGAGCGGGATCCCCTTGCGCGGGATGTTCTCCTGCGCACGGGTCCTGACCAGCGCCTCGGCCCAACGCAGGGCGCCGCCCACATGCCGTACCAGCTTCTCCAGTGTCCAGTCCGGGCAGGTCGGCACGGTGCGGGACAGGTCCGCGCCGGAGGTGAGCAGGGATCTCAACTCGTCTACTTGAAGGGTGATCTCGTCGCAGTAACGGTCATGGGAAAGCAGCGTCATGCCCGCACACTAGGGCCTTTCGTCAAACTCCCGTCGTCCGCCCGGAGGGCGGGCCTCGCGGCGTCAGGTGCGTGCTCTGGGGGTCCCCCCTGCTCGAAGAGCTTGGGGGAGTGCCGGGCCCTGGCCCTCGTACTGGATGTACTTGGGTCAGGGCCCGGTGCGGCGAGTGGGGGTCCCCCCTGCTCGAAGAGCTTGGGGGAGCGTGCATGGCGTCGCGAGGCAGACGGGAGTCTGACGACAGGGCCTAGGGCCTTTCGTTCGGATCGGCCCGGCATGATCCAAACCAAAGGCCCTGGGTGGCGCGTGGTCAGTCGAGCACCACGATTTCCGCCGTGTCGAACTCCACCGCCACCTCGTCCCCGACCTCCGGTGCCGCGCGCAGGGCGCAGGCTGCCTCCAGGCGGGGGGCGTTGACGGGCTGGAGGCGGACGGTGACGTGGGTGCCCTTGAAGGTGCGGGCGGTCACCGTGCAGGGCAGGCCCTCGCCGGCGGGGACCAGGCGGACGCCGGCGGGCCGGACGAGCAGGGTGTGGGTGCCCTGCACCGAGCCGTCGGAGACCGGCACCTTGCCCCACGGGGTGACCGCGACCGCGCCGTCCACGCTCGCCTCCACCACGTTCTCGAAGCCGAGGAAACGGGCCACGAACGCGTCGGCCGGCCGCTGCCACACCTCAAGCGGCGTGCCCGACTGGGCGATCCGGCCGTCCCGCATCACCACGACCCGGTCGGCGAGGGCGAAGGCCTCGCCCTGGTCGTGCGTGACGGCGAGCACGGTGGTGCCCAACCGCCCGAACAGCTCCCGCAGTTCGACGACGAGACGCTCCCGCAGCGAGCGGTCGAGCTGGCCGAGCGGCTCGTCCAGCATCAGCAGCCGCGGCCGGGGGGCGAGCGCCCGGGCGAGGGCCACCCGCTGCTGCTCGCCGCCGGAGAGCGCGGCCACCGCCCGCCGCCCGGCACCGGGCAGCCCGACCAGCTCCAGCAGCTCCCCCACGCGAACGTCCCGTTCGCCCTTCGCCGCGCCGTGCATGCGCAGGCCGAAGCCGACGTTGCCGGCCACGTCCCGCTGCGGGAACAGCTGGTGGTCCTGGAACATCAGCCCCACCTCGCGGCGGTGCACCGGCACCCCCGCCTGGTCACGGCCGTCCAGCAGCACCCGCCCGGAGTCCAGCGGCTGAAGCCCGGCCACCGCGCGCAGCAGCGTCGACTTGCCGCTGCCGCTGGGTCCGAGCACGCACACGATCTCGTGCTCGGCGACCGCCAGGTCGACGGCGTCCAGTACGGGCCGCCCGCCGAAGCGCACGGTCGCGGCATCGAGGCTCAGCAGCATCTAGAACTCCCCGGTCCGGTCGGTGCGCAGCCGCTCGAGCACGAGCAGCGCCACCGCGCACACCACCATCAGAATCGTGGACAGGGCCATCGCCTGGCCGTAGTTGAGGTCGCCGGGCCGCCCGATCAGACGGGCCACGGCGACCGGCAGCGTCGGGTTGTCGGGCCGCGCGATGAACACGGTCGCCCCGAACTCCCCCAGCGACACCGCGAAGGCGAAGCCGGCGGCGATCAGCAGCGCCCGCCGGACCAGGGGCAGGTCGACCTCCCGCCACACCCGCCACGGCGAGGCCCCGAGCACGGCCGCCGCCTCCCGCAGCCGTACGTCCACCGCGCGCAGCACGGGCAGCATGGTCCGCACCACGAAGGGCACGCCGACCAGGGCCTGCGCGAGCGGGACCAGGATCCAGGACTGCCTCAGGTCCAGCGGCGGCTGGTCCAGGGCGATCAGGAAGCCGAAGCCGACGGTCACGGCGGAGACCCCGAGGGGCAGCATCAGCAGCGCGTCGAAGCCGCGTACGAGCCGGCCCGCCTCCCGCCGGGTGAGCGCGGCCGCGGCGAGTGCGCCGATCACCACGGCGATGGCGGTCGCGGCGGCGGCATAGTTCAGTGAGGTGCCGACGGCGTTGATGGGCGCGACCAGGAAGGTGCCGCCGTCCGCGTTCGTCAGCGCCCGGTAGTAGCGAAGGCCGGGCGCGGCGAGCGAGCGCTGCACCAGCACGGCGAGCGGCAGTACGAGGAGGACGGCGACGGTGGCGAGGACCGCGGCCAGCAGCGTCCACTGTCCGGCGCCGCGCGGCCTGCGGGCGGTCAGTGAGGCGTCCACCAGCTTCAGCGCGGTCTCCCGGCGCTTCACGGTCCAGGCGTGCAGGGCGAGGATCGCACCCACCGCCGCGAACTGGAGGATCGTCAGGACGGCGGCGGTCGACAGGTCGAAGATCTCGGACGTCTGCCGGTAGATCTCCACCTCGAGGGTGGAGAAGGTGGGGCCGCCGAGGATCTGCACCACGCCGAAGGAGGTGAACGTGAACAGGAAGACCATGAGCGCGGCGGCGGCGACCGCGGGGGCCAGCGCGGGCAGGGTGACCTTGCGCCAGGCGGCGAGCGGCGAGGCGCCGAGCATCCGGGCGGCCTCCTCCTGGCGCGGGTCGAGTCCCGCCCACAGGCCGCCCACGGTCCGTACGACGACGGCGTAGTTGAAGAAGACGTGGGCGAGCAGGATCGCCCACACGGTGGTGTCCAGGCGGACGCCCCACAGCTCGTCGAGCAGGCCGCCGCGCCCGACCAGCGCGAGGAACGCGGTGCCGACCACGACCGTGGGCAGCACGAACGGCACGGTGACGACGGCCCGCAGGACCTGCCGGCCGGGGAAGTCGAGCCGCGCGAAGACATAGGCGCCGGGCAGGGCGACGAGCAGGGTGAGCACGGTGGAGGCGAGCGCCTGCCAGGTGGTGAACCACAGCACGTGCCGGATGTCGGACTGTCCGAGCACCTCGGTGATCCGCCCCAACTGCCAGGACCCGTCCGCCTCCAGGCCGCGCCGGACGATCGCGGCCACGGGGTAGGCGAAGAACACCGCGAAGAACGCGACGGGCACGGCCATGAGGCCGAGCCGCGCCGCGTTCCCCGTGCGGCGGCCGCGTCCGCGGCCTACCTGAGGACGAGCGAGGTCCACGACTTGACCCACTGGTCACGGTTGGCGGAGATCCTGTCGGGGGCCATGGTCTCGGGGTTCTTGGCCTGGGGCCCGTACTCGGAGAACTCCTTGGGCACCTGGGCGCCTTCACGCACCGGGTAGACGAACATGTTCAGCGGCATGTCGTCCTGGAACTTCTTGGAGGTCAGGAAGTCCAGGAAGGCCTTGCCCCCTTCGGCGTTCCGGGCGTTGGAGAGCAGACCCGCGTACTCGACCTGGCGGAAGCAGGTGCCCTGCGCGACGCCGGTCGGCGCGGTCTTCGGCCGCGGGTCGGCGTAGATGACCTCCGCGGGCGGCGAGGAGGCGTAGGAGACGACGAGGGGACGGTCGCCCTTGGCCTTCCTGCCGCCGGCGGAACCGGAGAACTCCTGGTTGTAGGCCTGCTCCCAGCCGTCGACGACCTTGACGCCGTTGGCCTTGAGCTTCTTCCAGTAGTCCTGCCAGCCCTTGTCCCCGTACTGCGCGACGGTGCCGAGCAGGAAGCCGAGGCCGGGCGAGGAGGTGGCGGCGTTCTCGGTGACGAGGAGGTTCCTGTACTCCGGCTTGACCAGGTCGTCGAACGAGGCGGGCGGGGTCAGCTTGTGGTCGGCGAAGTACTTCTTGTCGTAGTTGACGCAGATGTCGCCGGTGTCGATGGGCGTGACCCGGTGCTTCGCCTCGTCGACCCGGTACTGCGGCAGGACCAGGTCGGCGCCCTTCGGCTCGTACGGCTGGAACAGCCCGTTGTCCAGAGCGCGGGACAGCAGCGTGTTGTCGACGCCGAAGAAGACGTCGCCCTGCGGGTTGTCCTTGGTGAGGATGGCCTTGTTGACGGCCTGGCCGGCGTCGCCGTCCTCGAGGACCTTGACCTTGTAGCCGGAGCTCTTCTCGAAGTCCGCGATGACGCCCTTGGACGCGGCCCACGAGTCGTGGCTGACCAGCGTCACCGTTCTGGAGCCCGCGGAGTCCTTGTCGTTCGGTGACGAGCCGCACGCCGACAGCGTGACCAGGCCGAGCCCGACCGCCACGGCGGCGAACGTCTTGGTGTGCACTGGATGTCCTCCTGGGGGTTGGCCAGGAAGAGACGCGGCCCCGCCCGGGTTCCGCGAGGCAGACCCGGGCAGGGCACAACAGCTTGAGTGATGACCGAACTTCCTACCCAGAATGACCTGGGCGAGGTTCAGAGGGTCTGCGGCCGGTGCCGCACTCTCAGCGCTGTGGCGCTCCCCTGTCGGAATATGAAGATGTGTACGGTCTCAGCCTACCGTCCGGCTACCTTTCAGCTACCTCTCGGTGGCGGCCAGCTGACCGCAGGCGCCGTCGATCTCCTGACCCCGGGTGTCCCGGATGGTCACCGGCACACCGTGGGCGGCGATCGCCTCGACGAACGCCTTCTCGTCCTCGGGCCGGGACGCGGTCCACTTCGAGCCGGGCGTCGGGTTCAGCGGGATGAGGTTGACGTGCACCGGCTTGCCCTTGAGCAGCCGGCCGAGCCGGTCACCGCGCCACGCCTGGTCGTTGATGTCCCGGATCAGCGCGTACTCGATGGACAGCCGGCGCCCGGACCTGGCGGTGTACTCGAATCCCGCGTCGAGCACCTCCCGCACCTTCCACCGCGTGTTGACCGGGACGAGGGTGTCGCGCAGTTCGTCGTCCGGCGCGTGCAAGGAGATGGCGAGCCGGCACTTGAAGCCCTCGTCGGAGAACCGGTGGATCGCCGGAACCAGGCCCACCGTCGAGACGGTGATCCCGCGCTGGGACAGGCCGAGCCCGTCCGGCTCGGGGTCGGTCAGGGCGCGGATGGCGCCGACGACGCGGTTGTAGTTGGCGAGCGGCTCGCCCATGCCCATGAAGACGATGTTCGACAGGCGGGCGGGGCCTCCGGGGACCTCTCCGTCCCGCAGGGCGCGCATCCCGTCCACGATCTGGTGCACGATCTCGGCGGTGGACAGGTTCCGGTCGAGCCCGGCCTGTCCGGTGGCGCAGAACGGGCAGTTCATGCCGCAGCCCGCCTGCGAGCTGATGCACATGGTCACCCGGTCCGGGTAGCGCATGAGCACCGACTCCACGAGCGTGCCGTCGAACAGCCGCCACAGCGTCTTGCGGGTGGTCCCCTGATCCGTCGACAGATGCCGCACGACCGTCATCAGCTCGGGAAGCAGCGCTTCCTGGAGCTTGGCGCGGGATCCGGCGGGGATGTCGGTCCACTGCTGCGGATCGTGCGCGTACCGTGCGAAGTAGTGCTGCGAGAGCTGCTTGGCACGGAACGGCTTCTCGCCGATCGCGGCGACGGCCTCCTTGCGCTCGGCGGGCGACAGGTCGGCAAGGTGCCGCGGCGGCTTCTTGGCACCGCGCGGGGCGACGAAAGTGAGTTCTCCGGGCTTAGGCATGGCTGTACCAGTGTCGCAGATCCAATTGGGTGACCTGCGACTGCCGGTCCGGACGCCTGTCGCTGGCGGTCGTCGTCTGTCGCCGCTGATCCCCCTCGGACGGCCCAGAGACGGCCCAGAGACAGTGCGGGACAACGCGTTGACCTGGCTGTGGAGGTGGGATGTGATCACCCTATGTGTCCTGGCAATGGCGAGACGGATGCGAAGGTGGCCGACGACGCGATCGTCGCTGGGCAGATCATCCTCGGGCTGAGGACGCTACGTGATCACCTCGGCTGCTCGTTGCATGAAGCCCTCGACGTCTACGTCGCACGCTACGAGGTGCTGCGACGGGAACGTACGGCCGACTTCACCAAGAGTCACGAGGAGTACTGGGCGAACTTCTACTCATGACCCAATGGACGCGATCTTGAAATCCGTCGTGGCGCGAGTCACCGTGGGTTCAAATCCCACACCCACCGCGCAGGTGAACGGCCCCTGACCAGGCGAATCGGTCAGGGGCCGTTGCGTTGTGCCGTGCCCGCTGGACACCGCGGTTCCCCGCGGTTCCCCGTGCGATCGGGCACGGACGAGGCACGGGCACCTTCTGATCCGTAGCTCTATGTGGATCGGTCGCGGACGGCCATTCCGGCCGTGCTACAGCCCTAGGAGGACGCTAACGGACGGAATTGGTTGCTGTGGTTGCTGTACTTCAGTGCTGTACGCCGATCCCTGTCAGGGTGCGGAACGAACGGCAAGCTCATGATGGAGTCGCCGCGGCCGACCGTGTCACGCCGGCTGGGGACGAATCGGTCACGCTGCCCCGAGAGGCTTCCCGTCAAGATCGGCGCGGTCTACGATCCCGGACTGTGCCACGTCTCCGCTCACTCGCATTGATCCTGGTCGCCGCCTTCGTCTTCGGCGTCACTGCCGCTCTGCTAAAGGGCACCGACGACAGCGTCCGGCAGGTGTACGGCAACATGTCAGCGCCCTGGCTGATGCTCGCGTTCCTGCCGGCACGGCAGGCCCGCGGCGTCCTGCGGGGCATGGCGGTCGGCACGATAGCGACCATGCTCGGCCTGGCCGGCTTCTACCTGGCCACCGGATTGATCTCCGGCCTCGGAGACCACGGCTTGCTCGGCGACCTGCGCCTGGAGTTCACCGGCAACCTGCACTGGTTCGAGTCCGGCCTGATCAGCGGACCCGTCCTGGGAGCTCTGGGCGGGTGGTCCGTGCGCTTGCGGTACGCGGCTCCGCTGGCGGTCGCAGGGCTGTTCCTGGCGCTGGAACCTGCTGTCGTACTCCCCGTCACCCACCTTCCCGCCGTCAACCATGCGGTGTTGAACTGGGGAGTCCAGCCCGTAGTCCCGTATCTGCTCGAGGCCCTGCTCGGCGTGGCTCTCGGTGTCCTGGGACTGATGCGACTGGCCCGCATCGCGGACGCGAACCCCGCGACGGCGCCTTCTCAGTGAGGCCCGCTCTTGAAGCGGCTGGTGCCAGGGCCTGACACTTCAAGACGGCACAGGCTCGGAGCGCATCGGCCTGTCCGTGCGAGGGTGCCGTCGTTGCCGTCATCTCATCGGGCCCTCGTCGCCCCGCGATCGGTACGCTTCCCGCGGAGGTGGGGATGTTCGTTGCGGTGATCATCGGCGTCGGGGGCGTCATCTGCATGGCGTCTGGCTTGTTGCTCATCGGGCGGCAACACCGCCGGCGCGCGGACACCCGTGCGGGCTGGGGTGCCATAGCGATCGGACTGGGGCAGTTGTTTCGCGCAGTCGGCTCCTGGGCCGGACGCCAGCCACTCGGCTTCATCCTGGCTGCCTGCTGTCTGGCATTCAGCATTGCTGGCTTCATTCTGGTGGCACGCGACCGCGACATCTTCCGAAACGGCCGCGGCGGCCGGAAGCGCCGAAAGCTGCCTCCACTGCACCCGTGAGGGGCAGGACTGGGCCTGCGCCACGCGCATCCACACGATCAAGCGTCGTCTTGATCGGGGAAACGGCTGCCTGCATGTACCGCGCGCTGCCCACGCTCGTCGTCCTGATCCAGGCGCTGCTCAGTCGCGTCGGACGGAAAACAGGCGCGCGCCGTCACAGCCGGCACCAGCCCAGCCGCGCGGACGAGACCTGATCGTGTCACTCCTGCCTGACGGTCAACCAACTACAACAACTCGAATTCCCGTTAACTCCCATCCCGCACGTCAGTACATACCCGCAGCCGTGAACACCGAAGACCTCCGGCCCAAGCGGACCGGAGGTCTTCGTGTCGTGTGGCGTTAAAGGGATTTGAACCTGTGGCCTCATCCTTGTCAGGTCGATCACGGGGAGGCGGCAACGTCGGCCAACCGGCCGGTCTCCTGGGCTGATCGTCCGTTGCCATTCGGCGTTGGTCGGCGCTGTCCGCACCTGTTGGTGTCAGCTGTTGATGTCAGCCGACCGACTCACTCTTGACAGATCTGCTGCCTATCAAGGGCTAAGACTGGCGGCCTGTTGGGCGGGCTATGACAGCAGGTCATGTTCCATCTGGCACTCGTCATCTCGTAGATGCAGGCGTCTGAGATCTTGCAAGGCGGCGGCGGGAAATGGGTGCTGCATCCACTTCTTCCGATACCCCTCCTCCCCGTGCTGCCGCAAGACGGACTGTGCTGCCTCCAGCACTGCATGCCCAACCGCGCTGCGAGGCTGGGTGGAGCTCCAAGAGAGCTCGCCTTCGTCGTCGGGCAGATCGAGGCTCGTGGACATGTCAGCGAAGAGATGGATCAGGATCTCGACGTCCTGGCCATGGCTGCGGAGGACCCATCGCGCCTCGGCCGGTTCCAGGTCGAAGGAGAACCGTTGGACCGAGCTGGGTCCATACAGGCCTGCTACGCCATGCAGTAGGTCAGCGAGAGCGTCCGTGCAGTAGCTGACATGATCTATGCATTCCGAAGCTCCGTCCGCGATGCGGCACGTTGCCCAACCGGCTCCGCTCAGTTCCCAACCGAACTGGAGATCACTCGGCATCTGTTCCCCTCCCGTGATCGTCTACGGGAACCGTACAGCCGAGGTCGGTGCAGCGACTTTGGCCGGGAGCTGCTTTGGCGCGAGTGATCACGGCCCCTTACGCTGGCCCGCGAATCGGGCAGGCTTGTGGACCTGCCCGTTAGTGCCCGATGTGGGGCCATGATCTTCGAGGCTCGTGCCAAAGTGGCTGGCTAAAGTCGCGGAGCCGACCGCCCCAGCCACGACGTGTTCTGACCTCATGCACTGTGTGCCTGCCCGGAGGAGCGAAGCGACGACGGGTGCTTGATGAAGTAGAGAAAGTCTTACCGCGTGCCGCTTGGGGCCAGTTCTAGACGAGGGAGGCCCATGTGATCAGCAGTCAGTGAGCGGTTGGGCGTCGTTTGAAAGTGGTCGTGCCGAACATCGGTGACTGGCGCGCTGCGAGACGCCGTCGGAACACTGCAACAGGGAAAGTCCAGGTCCAGACCGCGCAGACCACGACAAGCAGCGAGGTCGCGATAGTGATCTTCAACCAGGCGCTGCCTCCGCCGGGGGGGTAGACGGTGTCGCCCCCTGTATCGACCGCTGCGAGGCTTTCGCCCACTCCTAGTGATGCGCCACCGCTGATCCCGACCTCGCTACGGACGCCTCCATCGATAGAGACGAAGCGCCCCACGTCGTTGCAGCTCCCCCGAGAACAGGCGAGTCTGGTGACGGTCCACGTCCCCATCTGCCCGTGGCCTAGATGCGCCGACCACGCGGGGCCGAGCTGCGTGACGCAGAACGTCAGCACGGCCCACATGCCGGCTCCGGCAATGTACCGCCACCAAAAGCGCCTGAACTCCCGTGCGCTCATGCCATACACGTCCGGGTCCTTCCCACGGTCTCCGTCTCCTGCAGTCGCTCATGTATACGCCTTGTTGTCCCGTCGGACAGCTCCGGCAGCGAGAGCAGAGACGGTCAGGATCACGGCCCCTTTGATTCGGCCCCGCAAAGTGGCGAGGGCCTCAACGATCCGTGTGTGACGGTAGACCTTGAGACTCTCTTGACCGCACGTTACGTGTAGGTCGGGCTCGCAGGTGCCATGTGCTGAGCTTGCTCAACGCTTCGGCGCGTTCCTCAATGATCTTCATCCGGGTGCGTCGCTCGGCTTCATGGTGGTGGGCGTCCTGAGCAGTACTCTGTCCGGGCCACTTGCGGTAGGGCAATCCGCATTCCTCGATGAACCACCGGGCGGTGCTCACGGCGTTCAGGGCCATCAGGAGGCCGGTGTTCTCGGAGGCTGGGAGGGCCATCCATCCGCCCAACGCGGTCACAAGGTCGCGCCGTGCGCACAGCGTCGCCGGATGCACCTGCGCCCTGTAGTCGTGCGTTCGCCACCGTTCCAGGACTGCACCTTGGGTGATCGGTCCGGCTGGGGGGTCGCCCTCGAAGCCGACGGTTGAGCCGTCCGGCAGGAGGTCGAGAACGCGTGATGTCGTCCACGCGACCTCGCTCTGCTCGGTCAGGACGGTGATGTCTCGGAGTAGGGCGCCAGGGCTGAGCATGGGCTGAGGATGCGCTCGACTTTGACGGCGGCATCATTCGGGTGGTCCGGCAGGTGAAGCTGATCCGGGGTAAGGCCGTGTTCGCTCCTCCGAAGTGCAGCAAGGAGCGGGACCCTGTTCACGAACACCGCGAGCGGCCTTGTCTGGCGCAGCAACTTCAACATTCAGGAGTGGAAGCCCGCTCTTGCGGCGGCTGGCCTAATCGCGGAAGCCCGGGAGAACGGCAAGTACGAGTCCGCTCGCGAGCACGGCATGCACGCGCTGAGGCACTTCTACCCCTCGGTGCTGCTGGACGCCGGGGAGAGCATCAAGGCTGTGAGTGAGTACCTGGGGCACTCGGACCCGGGGTTGACGCTGCGGGTGTACGCGCACCTGATGCCGTCGAGTCAGGAGCGTACGAGGAAGGCCGTGGATCGGGGGCTTCTGCCGGCCCCGCGCGGGCCTGACGGCCCAGAGACGGCCCAGTGACCCACACCAGGCCCCCTATCCGCGCCGAACGCGCTGGTGGGGGGGCTTGTTGCTGCCCGGTCACTGCCAGTTCTCCGGGCTTGGGCATGGTGGTATCCACTCGGGTGACCCGGTCGGCTGTGGACAGCCCCATGGTCGGGCTCCGGGTGGGCCGACGGCATCGAGCCCCCAACCCGTGCGGGCTGGGGGCTCGATGGCCGCCGGCTTGGGCGGGGCACGACCGTGGGCTCAGGCGGAGCCGACGAAGAGGACCAGCAGGAGCCAGACCACCGGCGCGGTGGGCAGCAGGGAGTCGAGGCGGTCCATGATGCCCCCGTGGCCGGGGAGCAGGGTGCCCATGTCCTTGATGCCCAGGTCCCGCTTGATCATGGACTCGCCGAGATCGCCGAGGGTGGCGGTGGCGGCGACCGCGAGGCCGAGCAGCAGGCCCTGCCACCAGGCGCCGTCGTCGATCAGGAACTGCATGCACAGCGCGCCGACCACCATCGCGAAGGCCACCGCGCCGAACAGGCCCTCGCGGGTCTTGCCCGGACTGATGCGCGGAGCGAGCTTGTGCCGGCCGAAGCGCCACCCGACGGCGTACGCGCCCGTGTCGCTGACCACCGTGAGCAGGAGGAAGGTCAGCACACGGCGGGGACCGTCGTCCGCGGTCAGCATCATCGCGACGAACGTGGCCAGGAACGGCACGTAGAACGCCGCGAAGACGCCGGCCGTGACGTCCTTGAGGTAGCCCTCCGGTGGCTTCGCCATGCGCCAGACCAGGACCGCGAGCGTGGTCAGCGCCATCGCCACCCAGGCGCCCTCGGCGCCCCGGACGTACCCGGCGACCACCATGGCCGCTCCGCCGACCGCCAGCGGTACGAGCGGCGCCTTGATGCCCTTGCGCTCGTCGAGCCGACTGGTGAGTTCCCACAGGCCGACCACGACCGCGACCGCGATGACACCGACGAACACGGCCTTGACGACGAACAGCGACACGACGATCACCGCGCCGAGCCCGAGGCCGACGCCTATGGCGGCGCCCAGGTCGCGACCCGCGCTCTTCTTCTGCGGCGCGGGCGCCGGCTGCGGGGCGTCGGGCATGGGCTCCGGATTCTGCGACGCCGTCCCGTGCGGGGACGGCGTCTGCGGCGTGTCGTGGGGCCGCGGCGCGTGGTGCGGCGGCCGCGGCGTGTCGTCGCGGACCGGGGCGCCGTCCCACTGGGCGGCCCCCCGGTCGTCATCCTGGTTTCCGCCGTGAGCGGGCGCGTCGGGCACGACGGGCATGGGGCGGGTCCGCTGGGCGTCATGCGCATCGTACGCGGGACCCGCCGGAGCGGCCCCCGGGACGGGTCCCTGATGGGCGGGTGACCCGTCCGCGGGCTCCCAGTACCCGGCTTGCCGCGGCGCTCCCCAGGAAGTGTCGTTCATCAGACTTCGAGCAGCTCCGCTTCCTTGTGCTTCAGCAGCTCGTCCACCTGCGCCACGTACTTCGCGGTGGTGTCGTCGAGCTCCTTCTCCGCACGGCGGCCCTCGTCCTCACCGACCTCGCCGTCCTTGATCATCTTGTCGATGGCGTCCTTGGCCTTGCGGCGCACGGAGCGGATGGACACCTTGGCGTCCTCGCCCTTGCCCCTGGCGACCTTGATGTAGTCGCGACGGCGCTCCTCGGTGAGCTCGGGGAACACCACGCGGATGATGTTGCCGTCGTTGCTCGGGTTGACGCCCAGGTCGGAGTCGCGGATCGCCTGCTCGATGTTGCGCAGCGCGGTCTTGTCGAACGGGGTCACGACGGCCATGCGCGGCTCCGGTACGGCGAACGAGGCCAGCTGGTTGATCGGCGTCGGCGCGCCGTAGTAATCGGCCACGATCTTGTTGAACATCGCCGGGTGCGCACGGCCGGTGCGGATCGCGGCGAAGTCCTCCTTGGCGACCACGACGGCCTTCTCCATCTTCTCCTCGGCCTCGAGGAGGGTCTCTTCGATCACCACTTGCTCCTGCGTGTCTTGAGTAGGCCCGGCTCCGGTTCCCAGTCGGGACCGGTGGCCGGCTTCGTCGCGTCTTCTTCCTGCACGGTTCCCGACCGGCAGGACATTGTCCATCCCCCGGCCAGGGTCCGTCCCGTCCGTCGCCCGGACAGGCCTCTTTCCGGCTACCCCTGTGCGGGGTCCGCCGGTCAGTCCCGGCTGCCTTGGTCACCCACAAGCGTGCCGATCTTCTCACCCTTGACGGCGCGGGCGATATTGCCCTCCTTCAGGAGTTCGAAGACGACGATCGGGAGCTTGTTGTCCCGGCACAGCGTGATCGCCGTGGCGTCGGCGACCTTCAGGTCCCGCGTGATGACCTCCCCGTAGCCCAGGGAGTCGAACTTCACGGCGTCCGGGTTGGCCTTCGGGTCGGAGTCGTACACCCCGTCCACGCCGTTCTTGCCCATGAGCAGCGCCTCGGCGTCGATCTCCAGGGCGCGCTGGGCGGCGGTGGTGTCGGTGGAGAAGTACGGCATGCCCATACCGGCGCCGAAGATGACCACGCGGCCCTTCTCCATGTGGCGCACGGCGCGCAGCGGGATGTACGGCTCGGCGACCTGGCCCATGGTGATGGCGGTCTGGACCCGGCTGTCGATGCCTTCCTTCTCCAGGAAGTCCTGCAGGGCGAGGCAGTTCATCACGGTGCCGAGCATGCCCATGTAGTCCGAGCGGGCGCGGTCCATGCCGCGCTGCTGGAGTTCGGCACCGCGGAAGAAGTTGCCGCCGCCGATCACGACCGCGATCTGCGCGCCGTCGCGCACGACGGCCGCGATCTCACGGGCGATGGCGTGCACCACGTCCGGGTCGACCCCCAGGCCCCCGCCACCGGAGAAGGCCTCTCCCGACAGCTTCAGCAGAAACCGTCCGGGTACTTTGCCGTCGTCGCTCTTCTGGGCCTTGGTGGTCATGAGATCCCGCCTCTGTTACGTGGTGCACATGCGAAGAAGGCCATTGCCGGTGGGGCGTGTTTCGCATCCCATGCAGCGGCAATGGCCTCCTCGTCAGATCTGCTGCCGTCCGTCACGCGCGTGAGCGTGGGCGCACACGCGAGCGACGTGGACGACTGCTGTCGACCCTATCGGGGTCGGGGGTCCGTCGCGGTACGGACCGTGGACTCAGATGCCGACCTTGATGCGCGTGAAGCGCTTCAGGGTGACACCGGCCTCGTCCAGGACCTTCTGGACCGACTTCTTGTTGTCCAGGGCGTAGGGCTGGCCGAGCAGCGTCGCGTCCTTGAAGAAGCCGTTGACACGACCCTCGACGATCTTGGCGATCGCGGCCTCGGGCTTGCCCTCGGCGCGGGTGGTCTCCTCGGCGACACGACGCTCGGACTCGACGATGTCGGCCGGCACGTCCTCCTTGGCGAGGTACTTCGGCGCGAAGGCGGCGATGTGCTGGGCGATGCCCTTGGCGACCTCGGCGTTCGGCTTGTCGAGTTCGACGAGGACACCGATCTGCGGGGGCAGGTCGGGCATCGTGCGGTGCATGTACGCGACCACGAAGCCGTCGGAGAACTGCGCGAAGCGGTCCAGGACGATCTTCTCGCCGAGGTTGGCGTTGGCCTCGTCCACGAACGCCTGGACCGTCTTGCCGGCCTCGATCTCGGAGGCGAGCAGGGCCTCGAGGTCGGCCGGGGAGGTCTTGGCGACGTGCTCGGCGATCGCGCGGGCGACGGCCTGGAACTTCTCGCCCTTGGCGACGAAGTCCGTCTCGCACTTCAGCTCGACGAGGACACCGGAGGAGTTGTCGTCGGCGATGATCGAGACCACGGCGCCGTTCTCGGCGGAGCGGCCCTCGCGCTTGGCGACGCCCTTCTGGCCCTTGATACGGAGCGCCTCGACGGCCTTGTCGACGTTGCCCTCGGCTTCGTCCAGCGCCTTCTTGCAGTCCATCATGCCGGCGCCCGTGAGTTCGCGGAGCTTCTTGACGTCGGCGGCGGTGTAGTTCGCCATGAGTCTGTGAATCTTTCTCGAAGTCTGGAGGATCGAAGATCTGCACGGTCTGCGGTCTACATGTAGATGCAGATTCCCGACTCGGTGCTGACCTACGGGTGAACGGCGGGAGCGGACTTCATGTCGCCGCTCCCGCCGTCAACGCTGGCGCTGACGGGTCAGGCCTGCTCGCCCTCGGCGGCCGGAGCCTCGGCGGCCGGAGCCTCGGCGGCCGGAGCCTCGGTGGCAGGAGCCTCCGCGGCCGGAGCCTCGGTGGCAGGAGCCTCCGCGGCCGGAGCCTCGGCGGCGGCAGCCTCCGCGGCGGGAGCCTCCTCAGCCTTCTTCTCGCCCTCGAGCAGGTCGCGCTCCCACTCGGCGAGCGGCTCGCCCGCGGCCTTCTCGCCCTTGCCCTCGGCAGCGCCGGAGCGGGCGATGAGACCCTCGGCGACGGCGTCGGCGATCACGCGGGTGAGCAGGGTGACGGAGCGGATCGCGTCGTCGTTGCCCGGGATCTTGTAGTCGACCTCGTCGGGGTCGCAGTTGGTGTCGAGGATGGCGACGACCGGGATGTTGAGCTTGCGGGCCTCGCCGACCGCGATGTGCTCCTTCTTGGTGTCCACGATCCAGACGGCGCTGGGCACCTTCTGCATCTCGCGGATACCACCGAGGGTCTTCTCCAGCTTGGCCTTCTCGCGGGAGAGGACCAGGAGCTCCTTCTTGGTCAGACCGGAGGACGCGACGTCCTCGAAGTCGATCTGCTCGAGCTCCTTCAGGCGCTGCAGGCGCTTGTAGACGGTCGAGAAGTTGGTGAGCATGCCGCCCAGCCAGCGCTGGTTGACGTAGGGCATGCCGACGCGGGTCGCCTGCTCGGCGATGGCCTCCTGCGCCTGCTTCTTCGTACCGACGAACATGACCGTGCCGCCGTGGGCGACGGTCTCCTTGACGAACTCGTAGGCGCGGTCGATGTACGACAGCGACTGGAGCAGGTCGATGATGTAGATGCCGTTGCGCTCGGTGAAGATGAAGCGCTTCATCTTCGGGTTCCAACGGCGGGTCTGGTGACCGAAGTGGACGCCGCTCTCCAGCAGCTCCCGCATCGTGACGACGGCCATGGCCGTATCTCCTTGAGTTTCTCGGTTGTGCCGCGGCTGCCGGACGGCTTCCGCGCCTGACGCCCGCTGCGCGCCGTGCCACGAGGGACCGAGGGGCGCTGACACCGACCGTCGCCGGTCCTGGTGTCGGGGCGTGCGAAGTCGACCCGGTGACCCGGGTCGCCATCAGAAGTGTACGGGACCCGCGGGGCGCCGGGTGACGCCGCTGTCCGCAATCGGTGGGTTGTCCACAGGTTCCGGCCGTCGTCGGCGGGGTTGCGGGACGGTGGGCGCATGGTTCGGACGCGTGCGATGCGATGGACGGCCGCCGGCTTCCGGCGGGAACCGCTGCCCGGACGGGCGGCGGCACGGGTGGCTTCGACGGTGCTGGTGGCGCTGGTAGCACTCGTGCCCTCGGCGGCGCCGGTGGGCTCGGGGGGACGGACGGCGTGGACGGCATGGACGGCGTCGTCGGCCCGGGCCGACGGCGACCGCGCCGTGCCGGTCGATTCCGGCCCGGATCCCGGTCCAGGTCCAGGACCTGGTTCGGGGGAAGGGGATCCGCCGGTCCCGGCCGTGGGCCGGGTGTGGCCGGTGGGGGTACGTCCCGAGGTGCTGCGCGGCTGGAATCCTCCGGCGACGGTCTACGGGCCCGGACACCGCGGCGTGGACCTGGGCGCGTCGCCGGGCGCTCCGGTCCGGGCGGTGGCGGCGGGGCGGGTGTTCTTCGCGGGCCCGGTGGCCGACCGAGGCGTGGTGTCGGTCGAGCTGGCGGGCACGGGCGAGCCACCGCTGCGGACGACGTACGAGCCGGTGAGGGCGTCGGTGAAGCAGGGCGACGAGGTGGCCGCCGGCGCGGTCGTCGGCACCGTGGAGGCGACGGGCCGGCACTGCGAAGGCCCGTGTGTCCACTGGGGCCTGCTGCGCGGCAGAACCTACCTGAACCCGCTTCTCCTGCTCCCGCCGTGGCTCCTGAACGGCCCTACGAGACTGCTGCCGGTGCTGGGGGTGCCGCAGCCCCGGCACTCCGACCGGCGTGCCTCCTGACCCCCGTCGCGTCCCGGGCCCGCCACTGTGCGCGGCCGGGGAGACCGGGTGCTCAGGGGCCCGCAGCCGGCGTCAGCCGCACACGCCGCGCAGCGCCATTCCCACCGCGGCCTCGGCGATGACCGCCGGATCCTCCGCGGCCCCCAGCTCGATCCTCCGCACCGCCGCGTCCACGACGCCCTGGAGCAGCATCGCCGCCAGCCGCGGCTGCTCGTGCCCCAGCTCCCCCAGCGCCTCCACGATCATGGCGACGAGTCCGCCGTGGGCGGCCCGGATCTTCTCCCGGGCAACCGCGTCCAGCTCACTCGCCGAGATCGCCACGACAGCCCGGTGGCGCCGGTCCCCGACCAGCTCCAGCTGCTTGCGCACATACGCCTCGACCTTGGCGGCGGGCCCGTCGGCGCAGGCCATCGCGGCCGCGACCTCCGCGGTCCACACCGGGAAGTCGACCTCGCACAGCTCCTCGACCACGGCAGCCCGTGACCGGAAGTACTCGTACACCGACGACCGCGCGAGCCCCGTCCGCTCGGCCAGGGCCGGGAAGGTCAGCGCCTCCGTTCCCCCCTCGGACAGCAGGGTCCGCGCCGCGTCCAACAGGGCGGCGCGCTGCATCGACCGGTGCTCGGCCACGGAGGCCGCTCGAATCCTTGGCACGTCAACCACTTTACGGATGTGCCACCTGCACCGGGAGGGAGTCCGCCTCGGTCAGCGCCCGAAGCTCGCCAGTTTCGCCCGCAGCTGGAGCACCGATTTGGTGTGGATCTGGCTGACCCGGCTCTCGGTCACACCGAGCACATTGCCGATCTCGGCGAGCGTGAGGCCCTCGTAGTAGTAGAGCATCACGACGGTCTTCTCCCGCTCGGGCAGCGTGTTGATCGCCCGGGCCAGGAACGTGCGCAGCTCCCGGTCCTCGGCGACCTCCACCGGGTTGTCGGCGGCGGTGTCCTCCAGCGTGTCCATGAGGCTCAGCCGGTCCCCGCCCTCACCGCCGACATGCAGCAGCTCCTCCAGCGCCACCACGTTGGCCAGCGACAACTGGCTGAAGACGGCATGCAGTTCGTCGACCGCGATGCCCATCTCGGTGGCCACCTCGACCTCCGTCGGCGTGCGCCGCAGCCGGGCCTCCAGGGTCGCGTACGCCCGCTCCACGTTCCGCGCCTTCTGCCGCACGGAGCGGGGGATCCAGTCCAGTGCCCGCAGCTCGTCGATCATCGCGCCCCTGATCCGCGTGATCGCGTAGGTCTCGAACTTGATCTCCCGTTCGATGTCGAACTTCTCGATCGCGTCGATGAGCCCGAAGACCCCGGAGGAGACGAAGTCCGCCTGCTCCACGTTGGGCGGCAGGCCGACGCTCACCCGTCCCGCCACGTACTTCACCAGCGGCGAGTAGTGCAGGATCAGCTGCTCCCGCAGCCGGTCGTCCCCCGTCGCCTTGTACGACCGCCACAGCTCGTCGAGCGTCGTGGGAGCGGACGGCCGCACGCTGCCACCGTCACGGGCGGCTGGGGGGAGCGCCGCCCGGTCGGGCTCGGAGGTGTGCTGGGACATTCGTCGCCTTGTGTCGTTCTGTCGCGGAATGCGGGCTTCTGGGTGAGCTGTCGTTCTCGGTCGCTTCTGTGAGGTTGGAACCACGTGAGCGTAGCGTGACTGAAGTGTCGCGGTGCGCGAACGGCGGGGCGCGAAGCGTGCGCAGATTCGTTCCGCGGTGCGCCCCACCGGGTCACACGCGTCACCCTCGGTGACCGCCACCGCGCCCAACTGCGGGAATCCCCACCGGCGTAGGGCCTCCCCCGGACGGCCGAACACGCTCGGTCAGCACCGCTCGCGGCCCTCCCGGGCCGAGATCAGCGCCTGGCGTGTCAACTTCCATCCCTCGCCATGTCGTTCGACGTAACCCAGCGATCGGAGTTCGTACAGTTTCGCGATCGCGTCGTCCGCGGTCGTCCGGGCGCCGCGGGCGATCTCGTCCGGCGTCGCCGCGCCGCGCGCCGGCAGCGCGGCCAGAACCTGCCGGGCGTCCGGTTCCAGCAGGTCGCGCGGGAGTACGGGACCACGCCGGTCCGGGGCGAGTTCACCCATGTCGCCGACCAGTTCGACGACTTCCGCGGGGTCGGAGACCAGCACCGCCCCGCCGCGCAGGAGATCGTGGACACCGGAGGAGAGCGCACTGGTGGCCGGGCCGGGCACCCCCATGGTGTGCCGTCCCAGGCGCTGCGCCGCCCGCGCGGTGACCAGCGATCCGCTGCGGTGGGCGGCCTCGACCACCACGGTGCCCCGGGTGAGCGCCGCGATCACTCTGTTGCGGACGACGAACCGGCTCGGCGTCGGATGATCACCGGGCGGCAGCTCGCCGACCACCAGACCCTGCTGCGCGATCCTGGTGATCAGCTCGGTGTGCCCACGCGGATAGGGCCGGTCGACGCCGCAGGCCAGAACGGCGACGGTAGCCCCGCCCGCGGCGAGCGCGCCCCGGTGCGCGGCGCCGTCGACTCCGTAGGCGCCGCCGGAGACCACGACCCAGCCGCGCTCGGCGAGGCCGGCGCCGAGGGCCGCGGCCATGTGGGCCCCGTACTGGGTGCAGGCGCGGGCCCCGACGACCGCAGCGCCCATATCCGCAGGCTGGGCCGGCCGCGCACCCACAGTCCCGTGGGCCGCGTGTCGCCGAGGTCGTCGAGCTGGGTGGGCCACTCGGTGTCCCCGGGACGTACGAACCGCACACCGGCCTCCCGCGCCGCGGCGAGGTCCCGTGCGGGCTCGGCCCGCGCCGCCCGGGCGCACAGCCCCGCCCACCGCTTGTCCGACACCCCGGCGAGCCGTGGGGCACCGTCGCGCAGCCGCCGGGCCACCTCCACCGCCCCGCACTCCCGCAGCCACCGCCCGCCCGCTTCGTCCCCGGGCTCGAGGACCCGGCTGAGGAAGACCCGGGCGAGCAGTTCGCGGTCGGGAGCCCGGGTGGTGTTCACGCCGGCGCCCCGATGGCCGTGGCCACGCCCCTGGGCACTCCGGTGCGCAGTTGCAGCGCCAGGGCGACGTCCGACGCGTCGGGCCGGTCGTGGCCGGCGAGGTCCGCGACCGTCCAGGCGACCCGCAGGACACGGTCGAGTCCGCGCGCGGTGAGGACGCCCCGCTCCAGGCCGCGCTCGGCCTCGTCCATCGCGCCGGCCTCCGCGTGCCAGCGGTTGCGCAGCTCACGGCCGGGCACCTCGCTGTTGGTCCGCCACGGGGTGCCCGCGAGCCGGGCCGCCGCGCGTTCCCTGGCGGCCCGCACCCGGTCGGCCACCGGCGCCGTGGCCTCGCCCCGGGCGTCGCGCCGGGTGAGTTCGGCGCGGGTGACCGGGTCGACCTCGACCCGCAGGTCGACCCGGTCAAGGAGCGGCCCGGACAGCCTGGCCTGGTAGCGGCGGACCACCGAGGGCGGGCACTCGCACAGGGTCTCCCGCAGCGAGAACCGGCCGCAGGGGCACGGGTTGGCCGCGAGCACCATCAGGAACCTCGCCGGGAACCGCACCACCCCGGCGCTGCGCGCGATCACCACATGGCCCGCCTCCAGCGGCTGGCGCAGGGCGTCGAGCGCATGGCTGCTGAACTCGGGGGTCTCGTCCAGAAAGAGCACGCCCCGATGAGCGAGCGACACCGCTCCTGGCCTGGCGACGCCCGGGCCGCCGCCGACGAGGGCCTGCATGGTGGCCGAGTGGTGCGGGGCGCAGTAGGGGGCGAGGTCGATCAGCGGTCTGCCCGGCGGCAGGAGTCCGGCCACCGAGTGGATCGCCGTGACCTCGAGGGACTCCTCCCTGGCGAGGCGGGGCAGGAGCGGGGGCAGCCGCTCGGCCAGCATGGTCTTGCCCGCGCCCGGCGGGCCCTCGAGGAACAGGTGGTGCGCCCCGGCCGCGGCGACCTCCACCGCCGTACGGGCCGAGAGCTGGCCGACGATGTCGGCGAGGTCGTGTCCCTGGTCCTGCTGGGCGGCGCCCACGCTGTGCATTCCGGCGGCCGCGCCCGTGCCGGGCAGGCGCAGGCCGGCCAGCAGCGGGTCCGGTCGTCCCTGCTCGTCCGGGTCCTCCTCGGGCACCGGCTCGTCGGTCAGCACCGCGATCAGCTGCCGCAGGCTGCGCACGCCGAGGACGGAGACCCCGGGCACCAGTGAGGCCTCGGCGGCGGCACACTCGGGCACGACCACCTGTTCGTACCCGGCGTCGGCGGCGGCCAGCACCGCCGGCAGGATGCCCCTGACCGGACGCACCCGCCCGTCCAGACCGAGCTCCCCGATCATCACGATGTCGGCGAGCACCTTGGGGTCGATCCGCTCGGCGGCGCCGAGCACGGCACAGGCCACGGCCAGGTCGAAACCGCTGCCGGCCTTGGGCACCGAAGCCGGGCTGAGCCCGACCGTGAGCTTCTTCTGCGGCCACTCGCCACCGGAGTTGACCACCGCCGCCCGCACCCGGTCCCGGCTTTCGGTCAGGCTCTTGTCCGGCAGACCCACCAGGGTGAAGGCGGCGACACCTGGTTCGAGGTCGGCCTGGACCTCGACGACCACGCCCTCGACGCCGACGAGGGTCACGGAGCACGTCCGCGCGAAGCCCATCAGGCGGCCCCCCGCACGTGCTCGACCACGGGGGCGCCGCGCCGGGGCAGCAGGACGCCGACCAGGTCGATACGGACGCCTCCGGGCGGTGCCCCTCCATGGGACTGGATCCAGCGTTCCGCGAGGCCGCGCAGCCGCTCGGCCTTCGCCGGTGTGACCGCGGCCATCGGATGCTCGAAGATCCCCTCCCGGCGGGTCTTCACCTCGCAGACGACCAGGACGTCGCCGTCCCGGGCCACGATGTCGATCTCGCCGGTCCTGCCGCAGCGCCAGTTGCGCTCCAGGACCGTCATGCCGGTCCTGGTCAGTCGCCGGGCCGCCAGGCCCTCTCCGTACCTGCCGAGCGCGCTTCGTGCGTTCATGTCGGCACCACCTCCGGCGCCCACGGTCACGCATCCGGCCCCACGGAGTGGATCTTGGTGCGCTACTCACCGGTTGTGGACAACACTGTCACTCACAAGGGTGATATCGACCGGGGCGGCGGGTGGCAGGTGGCGGATGACGGATGGCGGGTTCCGATGGCGCCCCTCACCCGCTCGGCAGCTCCAGATCGCTCTTGTTCAGCTCCTCAATGTTCACGTCCTTGAACGTGAGGACGCGTACCTGCTTCACGAACCGGGCCGGCCGGTACATGTCCCACACCCAGGCGTCAGCCATCGACACCTCGAAGAACACCTCACCCTGCACCGAGTGCACCTGCATCTCGTAGTCGTTGGTGAGGTAGAAGCGCCGCTCGGTCTCGATCACGTATTTGAACAGACCGACGACATCGCGGTACTCCCGGTAGAGCTTCAGCTCCATCTCGGTCTCGTACTTCTCGAGGTCCTCGGCGCTCATGGCATGTTCCCCTTCAGCCGTGCGATCCCACCATTGTGCGCCAGTGCCACGAGGCCCTAGACGATTTCGGTGTCGAGGGTCACGGGCCCGGCCGGGGGACCTTCGTCGAGCAGCGTGCGCAGCAGCTCGGCGAGTCTGGTCGGATACACCGTCTCATGTGCCCGGATCAGTTCCTGACACGTCCACCAGCGCGCTCCGGCGACGCTGCGCCGCTCCAGCTCGGTCAGGCCCGTGGCCTCGACCGCGGTCCGGTCCGTACGAGCCAGGTAGTACCACTCGTCCTGGTTCCAGCGTCGGCCCGCGAAGGGGAACGAGCACGTGCGGCGCCACAGCACCGGGCCGAGTTCGACCTCGGTGATGCCGGTCTCCTCGGCGAGTTCCCGCAGGGCGGCCTCCTCGCGCGTCTCGGCGCCCTCCAGGCCGCCGCCCGGGGTGAACCACCAGTCGTCGGCCGGGTCGTCCGGCTCGTGGCCGTGCAGCAGGAGGATGCGGTCCTCGGGGTCGAGCAGGACCACCCGCGCGACCCTGCGCAGTCCGCCGCGGTGACCGTCCGTGTCCTCGGCGTCCTCGGCGTCCTCGGCGCCCTCAACGCCCTCAACACCCTCGGCGTCCTCAGCGAGCACCGGCCGGCTCCCTCCGGGTACGGGCGCGGGAGCCGCCCAGCCGCGCCGCGATCGGGCCGTAGGCGCCCCCGGCGAGGACCAGAACGGCACCCGCCACGATCATCGTGACGATCGTGCGCAGCGGGCCCGGCTGGGAGAGGGTGCCGAGCGCCTCGAAGCCGGTGGGACGCTCCAGCAGGCCCTTCATGGGCCAGACGACGGCGTCGACCCTGGCGTCCACGGCGTCGGTCGAGACGGTGCCCGCGGCCGCGTCCGTGAGGTGGGCGGTGGAGTCCAGGGAGCCCTGGCGCTCGTCGCCGAGCAGGAACAGCCGGCCCTGGGGCACCTTCACGGTCGGGATGCCGCCGGACTCGGCGACGGCGCCCTTCAGGTACGGCTCGTCGACCTGCTTGCCGTTGACCGTCAGCCTGCCGTTCTCGCAGCAGGAGACGGTGTCGCCGCCGACGGCGACCACGCGCTTGATCACGGCGGAGTTCTGCACCCAGTTCTTGTCGCGGAAAACGACCACGTCGCCGCGGTGCACCTGCCCGCCGTCGACCCGCTGGGCCAGCACGCGGTCGCCCATGCCGATCGTCGGCGTCATCGAACTGGTGGGCACGGTGTACGGGCGGTAGATCACCGCGGCCCACGCGAACCCCGCGAGGAAGAGCACCAGCCCCACGGCCACGGCGAGCCCGGACAGCCGCTGCCCGGCCTTGCCGCCCGCCGGATCCCTGCCTGTGCCGCCGCCGCGCGGCGCCGTGCGTGTCGTACTCTCGCCACCCATGGACCCGCACCCTACCGGGCGGTACCGCAACGGGGCAGCCCCTCCTCCCCGCCCGACGCCGCACGCGCTGCACGAGAACTTGGGGGCAGTGGACGGGTGTCACGGTGACGGGCGGGCGTCACGGTGACGGACGGTGCGGGCGGTTGCCGCCGCACCGCCGCACCCCCAGGCTCAGCGGCTCCCCGTGGCCGTCGTCGGGGTGCCCGTACCGGCCGCGTCCTTCGCCGCCCGCCTGCGGCGCCACACCGCCACCGGCACGACCGCGGTCAGGGCCACGCCCTGGGGGGCCACCGTCAGGGCGCCCGCCGCCGAGGACTGCTCGTTGATGCCCTGCTGGTCGAAGGTGTCCGGGACGGGCAGCGTGCCCCAGCGGTTGATCGGCCAGGCCTTGACGATGGCACGGCCGACGACGTCCTTGACCGGGACCATGCCGTGGTTCTTGTCGCTCTGGTTGTAGCGCGAGTCCCGGGAGTTCTGCCGGTGGTCGCCCATGACCCAGATGTAGCCCTGGGGCACGTGCACCGTGAACTGGCCGCCCTGGTCGTCGACGCTGCACGGCGTGTTGCCCGGGTAGACGTACGACTGCTCGTCCAGCGCCTTGCCGTTGACCATCAGCGGGCCGGTGTTCCTGCACTCGACGGTGTCGCCGCCGACGCCGACGACGCGCTTGATGAGGTCCTTCTCCTCCGCGGACGGCATCAGGCCGATCCAGCTGAGCACCTTCTGCAGTGCGTTGGGGGTGGCCGCCGGCTCGCCCGCCAGCCAGTCGTCCGGGTCGTGGAAGACGACGACCTCGCCGCGCTCGGGCTCGGAACCGAACCACGGGGTCAGCTTGTCGACCAGGACGCGGTCGCCCCGCTGAAGGGTGTCCTGCATCGAGTCCGAGGGAATCGAGAACGCCTGTACGAGGAAGGTCTTGATCAGCAGCGCCAGCACCAGCGCGATACCGATCAGGATGGGCAGCTCCTTCCAGAAGGAGCGGGGCTTCCTCGCCTCGGGGGTGCTGCCCCCGCTCCCCTGGTCACCGCTGTGGTCGTGCTCCGTCACCGTGCCGTCCTCGGCTGCTTCGCTCTCACTCCCGGAGGCCACGGTGCTGCGCGCAGCGGGGTCCGCCGCTCCCTCGGGGTGTCCGCGGTGCTCCTCGCCGTCGTGTCCGGACCGTGCGCCAACCGCCACATCCCCCACGCCAACTCCTCACTCCGTGCCGCCGCCTGCCCCGTGCGCGGCGCAGGCCCACCACTCCCATAACGAGCGGGAGTTCCGCAGGGCTCGGGAGTCGAACCGATCCGTTCGGATCGTCTGGGGCAACCCTATGCGACAGCCGGGGAGCGGCGGTCGACCCGACGGCCGCGTCGGGCACCGAAGAGAAGGTTTTCGGTTCCTTGAGCATGGTCCAGTGGCCGACGGGCCAGCCGATGAGCATGGCCCGCCCCACCACGGAGTTCTCCGAGACGGTTCCGCCGTACGGTGTGTCCTGGTGGGCACGCGAGTCGGCGGAGTTGCCCCGGTGGTCGCCCATCACCCACAGCCGGCCCCGGGGGACGGTGATGTCGAACTGGATGTTGGAGGGGGCGTTGCCCGGATAGAGGTAGTCCTCCTCGTTCAGGGGAGCGCCGTTGACGGTCACCCTGCCCTGGGTGTCGCAGCACTTGACGTGATCCCCGCCGACGCCGACGACCCGCTTGATGAGGTCCTTCTCGTCGTCGGAGGGCAGCAGGCCGATGAAGGTGAGGCCCTGCTTGACCTGCTTGACGCCGATGGGGTCGTCCTTGCGGGCGGTCTGCTCGCCGGCCAGCCAGCCGCCCGGGTCGTGGAAGACGACGACGTCCCCGCGCTGCGGCTTGGCGCCGAACCACGGGGTGAACTTGTCGACCAGGACCCGGTCGCCGATCCGGATCGTCTGCTCCATGGAGCCCGACGGGATCACGAAGGCCTGCACGAGGAAGGTCTTCAGGACCAGGGCTATGAGCACGGCGACGCCGACGAGGAGCGGTATCTCCCGGAACGCCGAGCGCCTGCGCTTGCGCCTGACCTTGCGCTGCAGCTGGCGCCGCTCCGCGCGGGTGCGGCCACCGGCCGGGCCCGCGGCGCGCCGGGCCCCGGTGGGCAGGAGGTTGTCGGCGGCGTTGGCGGAGACGCCGCGCGGTCTGCCGCGGCTACCCATGGGTGCCACCCGCAGGTCCGGCGGCGGGCACGCGCGCGTAGGCGTCCGGGCGGTGCAGACCGGTCCGGTGGCCGAAGGGCCAGACGATCCAGTCGGCCCGGCCGATCACCTTGCCGACCGGGATCATGCCGCCGCCCGGCGAGCCCAGATGGTCGCGGGAGTCGCTGGAGTCCCCGCGGTGGTCGCCGAGGACGAACAGGGTCCCCTCGGGCACGACGACGTCGAAGGGCACGGCGGACGGGCTGTCACCGGGAAAGAGGAACGTCGACTCGTCGACCGAACGGTCGTTCACCTGGATCCTGCCCTCCTTGTCACAGCAGACCACATGGTCTCCGCCTACACCCACAACGCGTTTGATGTAGTCGCCGTGCCCGAAGTACTCCGTGCCGTCGAACACAATGACGTCGCCGCGCCGCGGCACGGCTCCGAAACGGTACGCCAACTTGTTCACGGCGACGCGGTCCCCGATCCTCAACCCCGGCTCCATGGATCCGCTCGGAATCTCGAAGGGCTGCACCACGAAGGTGTTGAGGAGCAGCAGGAAGACCAGGCAGCTCAGCGCGGTCAGGGTGATCCTCCCGCCGGGAAGCCACTCGGTGATCCGCGACATCAACGCGAAACGCGACCGTTCCTCCGGCCCCGGCGTCCCCGGGATCTCTCCGGGTTCGTCGTCACAAGGGCGGGAGGAGCGGTCGCGCTCCGTGTGCTGTGCTTCGGTGTCCATCGGGGCGGAATGTTATCCGGCCCCGCCATGGACTCCGTCAGGCGCTCAGCTCTCGCGCTTCTCCTTGATCTTCGCGGCCTTGCCGCGCAGCTCGCGCAGGTAGTACAGCTTGGCGCGGCGCACGTCACCCTTGGTGACGAGCTCGATCTTCTCGACGATCGGGGTGTGCACCGGGAAGGTGCGCTCGACGCCGACGGAGAAGGAGACCTTGCGGACCGTGAAGGTCTCGCGCACGCCGGAGCCCTGGCGACGGATCACCACGCCCTTGAACTGCTGGACACGGGAGCGGTTGCCCTCGATGACGCGGACGTGCACGTTGACGGTGTCACCCGGGCGGAAGGCCGGGATGTCCTCGCGCAGCGACGCGGCGTCGACGGAGTCGAGCAGGTGAGACATTTCGTCTGCTTTCTTCGTTGATGCCACAGGTCATCAACGGGAACTTGAGGTTCGGGATCGGTGCTGCGCGGGTCGGGACGGGCGTCGTGTCCCCCTGTGGCAGGGGCGCACGCCGGACCGGCACACAACAGCGGTCTATTGTCCCACGCCGTCGGTCCTGCGCCAAAATCGGCCGTGCGCCTCCCCCTCGGGGTCCGGCGACCAGCCCAGGATGGACAGCATCTCCCGGTCCTTCTTGTCGAAGGCCTTCGGATCGCAGCGCGCGATGAGGTCGGGCCGGTGGGCCGAAGTACGCCGCAGGGCCTCGTCGCGCCGCCAGCGGGCGATCTTCCCGTGGTGGCCGCTGAGCAGCACCTCCGGGATGCCGTGGCCGCGCCACTCGGGCGGCTTGGTGTAGACCGGGCCCTCCAGCAGGTTGGCCATCGTGCCGGGCGCGAAGGAGTCGTCGCGGTGCGACTCGGCGTTGCCCAGGACGCCCGGCAGCAGCCGCGCCACGGCCTCGGTGACGACCAGCACGGCCGCCTCGCCGCCGGCCAGGACGTAGTCGCCGATGGAGACCTCGTAGACGGGTATCCGGGTGGCGTACTCGTCCATCACCCGGCGGTCGATGCCTTCGTAGCGGGCCGGTGTGAAGATCAGCCAGGGGCGCTCGGAGAGCTCCACGGCGAGTTCCTGGGTGAAGGGGCGGCCGCTGGGCGTCGGGACGATGAGCGCGGGCGCGTGGGAGCCGGTCTCGTAGCCGTCGGCGAGGACGGTGTCCAGGGCGTCGCCCCAGGGCTCGGTCTTCATGACCATGCCGGGGCCGCCGCCGTAGGGGGTGTCGTCGACGGTGTGGTGGCGGTCGTACGTCCAGCCGCGCAGGTCGTGGACGTGCACGTTCAGCTGTCCGCGCGCGCGTGCCTTGCCGACGAGGGAGACGTTCAGGGGTTCCAGGTACTCGGGGAAGATCGTGACGACGTCGAGCCGCATCAGGACCCTTCCTCCGCGGACGCACCGGGGGACGTACGGGGCGAGGCGCCGGGTGCGTCGGTGGCCTCGTCCTGGTCGAGGACGGACCGGTCGTCGATGAGGCCCGGCGGCGGGGCGACGACCGCGCGCTGCTCCTCCAGGTCCACCTCGGTGACGATCTCCCCGACGAACGGGATCATCACCTCGGTGCCGTCCGGACGCTCGACGATCAGGAGGTCCTGGGAGGGCAGGTGGGAGATCTCGGTGATCCGGCCGACCTCCGTGCCGTCCTCGGTGACGACGTCGAGGTCGATCAGCTGGTGGTCGTAGTACTCGTCCTCGTCCTCGGGAAGCTCCTCCGGATCGATCTCGGAGATCAGGAGGGTGTTGCGCAGGGCCTCGGCGGCGGTGCGGTCGCGCACGCCCTCGAAGCGCAGCAGGAGGCGACCGCTGTGGACGCGGCCCGTCTCGATGGTCAGCGGTCCGGCGGACGCCGGGTCGGTGGCCAGGACGGCGCCGGGGGCGAGGCGCAGTTCGGGCTCGTCGGTACGTACCTCCACGGTGACCTCGCCCTTGATGCCGTGGGCGCGGCCGATCCGTGCGACTACCAGCTGCACGTGGAAGATCTCCTGTCGGAACGTCTGAACGCGAGCCGCCGGGCGGCTCATACGACTACGGGCCGGGGACGGCCCAGCGGCCCTCCCCGGCCCGAGCCGGATGCGAAAAGCGTCAGCGGACGTGGTCCACGTCGACGAGGTCGACACGGACACCGCGGCCGCCGATGGCGCCCACGACGGTGCGCAGGGCACGTGCGGTGCGGCCGTTGCGGCCGATCACCTTGCCGAGGTCGTCCGGGTGGACCCGGACCTCGAGCACGCGTCCGCGGCGCAGGTCGCGCGAGGCGACCTGCACATCGTCAGGGTTGTCGACGATGCCCTTCACGAGGTGCTCAAGCGCCTCTTCGAGCATGCTGCTCAGGCCTCGGTCGACTCAGTCGAAGAAGACTCGGCGGCGGCCTCGTCCTTCTTCTCAGCCTTCTTCTTCTGGGTGATGGCGTCACCCTTGTTCTCGTCGTCACCGCCGAGGGCCTCGAACGACGGGCGCGCGGTCTTCTCGGCCGGCTGGAGCAGCGGCGCAGGGGCGGGCTCGCCCTTGAACTTCTGCCAGTCGCCGGTCTTCTTCAGGATGGCGAGCACGGGCTCGGTCGGCTGGGCGCCGACGGAGAGCCAGTACGCCACACGCTCGGCGTTGACCTCGATGCGCGAGGGGTTCTGCACCGGGTGGTACAGACCGATCTCCTCGATGGCCCGGCCGTCACGGCGGGTACGGGAGTCGGCGACGACGATGCGGTAGTGAGGCGAACGGATCTTGCCCAGACGCTTCAGCTTGATCTTGACTGCCACGGGAGTGGGTTCTCCTGGATTTGACGTGGTTGGGCACGGCTGGGACGCCGCGTGGGGTTGCGGTACCCGAGTGCCCGACGGACGCGTCAGCCGGAGGAGAGAGGGGTCCTGTGCGGCTGTCGAGTACAGCTAGCCATTGTGCCACACCCGGCGGGCCCCCTTCCGCGAAGGGTCCGGGGCCGCCCCCGCGGCACGCCGGAGCGGCACCCGGCGCTCCGGCTGCCGTGGAGCGCGGGCGTCCGCCCGCGCCGGCGGGGGCGCCGCCGCGTACGGCGGCGCCCCGCGCACCGTCCCGCTGCTCGTCCGGCACCCACGAGATACCGGGACGCAGCCGGCCGGTCAGCCGGTCGCCGCGCCCACCGGCTCCGGGATCCTGAACGGCTTTCCGCAGCCGCCGCACATGATCGGAGCCTGGGCCAGGACCGAGGGGACGACCCGCACATTGCGACCGCAGTCGCAGACCGCCTTGACCCTGACCCCGCCGCCGGAGGAGCCGTGCCGGGCGGCCGGTCCGCGGAAGGTACGGCCGGTGTCGGAGGAGGTGGCGGCCGAGTGCGCCTTCAGCGCTCGCTGGAGGCGCTCGATCGTCGGACGGTAGCGCCGCTTCGCCTCGGGACTGAGCGTGACCAGCGAGAAGCCGCTGCTCGGGTGCGGCTCCTCGGGGTGGTCCAGGCCCAGCTCCTCGGAGATCGCGAGGAACCTGCGGTTGTGGTAGCGGCCGGCACGGGACGTGTCGCGTACGCCGCGCGCGGCGGCGACGCCATGGACTGCCTCGTGAAGCAGTCGCTCGAAGGAGAGTTCGTGTCCGCACGCGGACGAGGACTCCCCGATCAGGGACTCAGGCGCGGCAAGGTCTGGCAGCTCGGGGTGGTACCGCTGAATGTCGGCCCACGCCTGTGCCAGCTCTGCGGCGAGAACAGGTGGTGTCGTGCTCACGTAATGACAACGAGCCGGAGTGCCACTGTGTTCCTATTCCGGGGCATCCCAAATAATTTGCACGTACCCGTCAGTCGTCACTGATGCGTCCTGACGAGGGCGGGTGCGCTGATCTGCGGAGAAGCCGCACAGCTCCCCCCAAGGTGGTGCGCAAAGGAAGTACGCGCCGGCGCGTACGCCCCTCGCGCACGCGGGGAGTGGCGGAATCACGCCACGCGCAAGAGGCGTTTCGGCCGCTTCCCGGCCGGGGACCCTCTGCCCCGTCAATGCCCGCGAGGTTACCTGGCGCACCGGCGCCGTCCGGCACCGGCCCGCAGGGCAAGCCGACTTCCGGCCACGTCGATCTGGGGCCCAGGTTGCCGGCACGTGAAATCACGGCCCGTACCGCCCCAGGACACAAGCAGGGCCCCGCGACCCCTGGACGCGAAGGAGGGCTCGGAGTTACCTGGCATACGGGGGAAGTGGGAGCGCAACGGCGGCACGGGGGGCCACGGAACCGGGCACAGCGGCAGCACTCGGCGGATTGGGGCGCCCATCCATGACACCTGCGCTCGTGCGGCAGCACGTACGGCACACATCACCAGAGCCCGGCGCGGAGTCCCGCGCACGCGCGCGTGATTGGTCCGAGATCCAGGAGCGGATGCTGGTCCCGCTCCACGAGACCGTCTACGCGCGACTGGACGTGGGCTCCAGCACCCGGCTGCTGGCCCTGGGCTGCGGCTCCGGGCTCGCCCTGCTCCTGGCCGCGGCCAGGGGCGCGGCGGTCACCGGTGTCGACTCCTCCCACCCCGAGCGGCTCGCCCTCGCCCGGCAGCGGCTGCTGCCCAAGCCGTGGGACACACACGCGCGTGCGGCGGCCCGGCTCGTCGACGGATCACCGCGGGACGCGGCCGGCCCCGGCAGGCCGCGGGACGCGGCCGGCCCCGGCAGCCCGGCGTACACCCTGGTGACCGCCTTCGAGCCGATCGGCTGCCTCGCGGGCGACTCGGAGGGGCTGGCCGGCCTGCTCGCCGCCGCGACCCCGCTCGCCGAGCGCGGGGCGCCCGTGGTCCTGGCCGGCTGGGGACCGCCGGAACGCTGCGCGACCTCGTCCGTGCTGCGGGTGGCGACCAGGCTCGCCGATCCCCTGCGCAGCGCGGGCAGCTGGCGCCCCGCACTGCGCGACGACCTGGAGGAGGTGGCCCAGCGGGCCGGGCTGCGGCCGGACGGCTCCGGCCGCGTCACCTGCCCGTTCGGGTACGCCGACCTCGACAGCGCGGTACGCGGACTGCTCTCCACGGGGCTGTTCGACGCGGCCGTCGCCGCCACCGACCGGAACCAGGTCGACAAGGAACTCACCGAGGCCCTGCACGCGCACCAGCGGCCGGACGGCACCGTGTGGATGCCCAACGTGTTCCGGTACCTGATCGCACGGACGCCCTGACTCACGGACGCTCTGATCGCGAACACCTGTCAGGGGCGACGCCCCGCACCCCACCGGGCGAGCCTCACCGGACGCCGCCGTCGGCCTCCGCCTCCTTTCGCAGCCGGGCGATCCCCGCGACCCGGTAGGCGTCGGCCTCCTCCAGCGTCTCGTTCTCCAGCAGCGCCTGGGCCAGCGCGTCCAGCTGCGCCCGGTGGTCGCGCAGCTTGCGGCACGCCTCCTCGTAGCACTCGTCGACGATCCGCCGCATCTCGCTGTCGATGGCGTCCAGGGTCTGCGGGGCGGCGGCGAGCCCGTAGGCCTGCTGGGCGTCGTCCGGCAGTGCGGAGAGGCGGCCCAGGTGCTCGCTCATGCCCCAGCGGGCCACCATCCCGCGCGCGATGCCGGTGACCTGTTCGAGATCGTGCTCGGAGCCGGTCGTGACGACCCCGTAGACGACGTGTTCCGCCGCCATGCCGCCCAGCGCACCGATGATGCGGCCCCGCAGGTACTCCTCGGTGTACGCGTACTTGTCGGACTCCGGCGTCGACAGCGTCACCCCGAGCGCCCTCCCGCGCGGGACGATGGTGATCTTGCGTACGGGGTCGGCACCTGGTTGGAGCATGCCCAGCAGGGCGTGCCCGCTCTCGTGGTACGCGGTGCGCCTGCGCTCCTCCTCGGGCATCACCAGCGCACGTTCGGCACCGAGCTGGACCTTCTCCAGAGCCTCCGAGAAGTCGGTCTGCGTCACCTGCTCCTGCCGCCGCTTGACCGCGAGCAGGGCGGCCTCGTTGGCGAGGTTGGCCAGCTCCGCCCCGGTCATGCCCGGAGTCGTACGGGCCACCCGGGCGAGGTCCACGCCCGGGGCGAGCGGGATCTGGCGGGTGTGGATCCGCAGGATCGCCTCGCGGCCGCCCCGGTCCGGCGGCGAGACACTCACCACCCGGTCGAAACGGCCGGGACGGGTCAGCGCGGGATCCAGCACATCGGCGCGGTTGGTGGCGGCGAGCACGACGACACCCTCCGAGCCGGAGAACCCGTCCATCTCCGTCAGGATCTGGTTCAGCGTCTGCTCGCGCTCGTCGTGCCCGCCCACCGAGGCGCCGCCGCCCCGGGCCCGGCCGATGGTGTCGATCTCGTCGATGAACACGATCGACGGCGCCATCCTGCGGGCCTCGGCGAACAGCTCGCGCACCCGGGAGGCGCCCACACCCACGATCATCTCGATGAACTCGGACGCCGACGCCGAGAAGAACGGCACCCCCGCCTCACCGGCCACGGCCCGCGCGAGCAACGTCTTGCCCGTGCCCGGCGGCCCCGTGAGCAGCACCCCGCGCGGCATCTTCGCGCCCATCCGGCGATAGGCGTCCGGATGTTCCAGGAAGTCGACGACGTCGTCCAGCTCGCCCTTGACCTCGTCGATGCCCGCCACGTCCGCGAAGGTGGTGCGCTGCGTGCCCGGCTGGAGTTCGACCGGCCTGGGCGGCGTCTTGCGGCCGAGCAGTCCGCCCGGCCCGCCCAGACCCGAGCCGATCCGCCGCGCGAAGAAGATCCACAGCGCCACCAGCACCACGATCGGCGCCAGCGAGAGCAGCAGATTGGACAGCAGTCCGCGCTCCTGCACGACCGGCTGCGCGGTCACCGTGACATGGTGGCTGCTCAGGCTCTGCCAGAGCCTGTCGTCCGCGAAGGCCGGGCGCTGGGTCTTGAACTTGGTGTACTTCGCCCCGCCCTCGGGACTGGCCTGGGGGTTCTTCAACCGGCCCTGGATCGCGTCGCCCTTGGAGTAGATCGTGCCGACGTTGCCCGCGTCGAGCTGCCTGCTGAACTCGGTGTACGAGATCGTCGGCTCGTTGCCCCGGTTGTAGTAGCTCAGCCCGCCGTAGGCCAGCAGGAAGACGATCACCGCGGTGACGAGCAGCCCCCACCACCTGCCGCGTGGCCGTCCGCCACCGGACCGCCTGGGCGGCTCGTCCGGCGTGCCCTCGGTACGCCACGGCTGGTCAGAGCCGTTGCGCGACGGCGCGGCATCGCTCATATCTGGACGTTACGGCACATGGCGTAACCCGGCACGCGCTGAGGGCGCCCCTCCGCGGAAGGGCGCCCTCGGCGTCGTCCGGACGCCGTACGGGTGACAGATGCGTACCGTACGGCGTCCGGGGTGGGCGTCAGCCCATGAACTTCTTGAACTCGTCCGGAAGCTCGAAGTCCTGGCCGCCCTGCTGCGGCAGCCCGAGGGCGCCGCCGGCCTGAGCGGCGGCGCGGCGGGCCGCATCCTCCTGCTCCTGCTGCTTGCGCTTCATCGGGTTCCCGGAGCGCTGCTTGCCCTTGGCCTTCTTCGGCTGCTTCTTGGTCCGGCCGGGGCCGCCGCCCATGCCCGGGATGCCGGGCATCCCGCCGCCCTGGGCCATGCGGGACATCATCTTCCTGGCCTCGAAAAAGCGTTCGACCAAGTTCTTGACGGCGCTCACCTCGACACCGGAACCCCTGGCGATACGGGCGCGGCGCGAGCCGTTGATGATCGTCGGGTCCTGGCGCTCGCCCGGGGTCATCGACTTGATGATCGCGGCCGTACGGTCGACGTCCCGCTCGTCGATGTTGTTGATCTGGTCCTTGATCTGGCCCATGCCGGGCAGCATGCCGAGAAGCTTGGAGATCGACCCCATCTTCCTGACCTGCTCCATCTGGGCCAGGAAGTCGTCCAGGGTGAAGTCCTGGCCCTTCTTGGACGCCAGCTTGGAGGCCATCTTCTCGGCCTCTTCCTGGCTGAACGTCTTCTCCGCCTGCTCGATCAGGGTGAGCAGGTCACCCATGTCGAGGATGCGGGAGGCCATCCGGTCCGGGTGGAAGGCGTCGAAGTCGTCGAGCTTCTCACCGTTGGACGCGAACATGATCGGCTTGCCGGTGATCTGCCGGATCGACAGGGCCGCGCCACCGCGGGCGTCACCGTCGAGCTTGGACAGCACCACGCCGTCGAAGCCGACGCCGTCGCGGAAGGCCTCGGCGGTGTTGACGGCGTCCTGACCGATCATCGCGTCGACGACGAACAGGATCTCGTCGGGGCTGACGACGTCCCTGATGTCCGCCGCCTGCCGCATCATGTCCTGGTCGATGCCGAGGCGGCCGGCGGTGTCCACGATCACGATGTCGTGGACCTGGGTCCGCGCGTACTCGATGGAGTCCTTGGCGACCTTGACCGGGTCGCCCACGCCGTTGCCCGGCTCGGGCGCGTACACGGCGACGCCGGCGCGCTCGGCGACGACGCTGAGCTGGTTGACGGCGTTCGGACGCTGGAGGTCGCAGGCGACGAGCAGCGGGGAGTGGCCCTGCTCCTGGAGCCACTTGCCGAGCTTGCCCGCGAGGGTGGTCTTACCGGCACCCTGGAGACCGGCGAGCATGATCACGGTGGGGGGCTGCTTGGCGAAGCGCAGGCGGCGGGTCTCACCGCCCAGGATCGTGACCAGCTCGTCGTTGACGATCTTGAGGACCTGCTGGGCGGGGTTCAGCGCCTTGGAGACGTCGGACCCGAGAGCGCGCTCCTTGACGTTCTTGATGAACGAACGGACGACGGGGAGGGCGACGTCGGCCTCGAGCAGCGCGATGCGGATCTCGCGCGCCGTGGCGTCGATGTCCGCTTCGCTCAGCCTGCCTTTTCCGCGGAGGTTTTTGAAGGTCGCGCTGAGGCGGTCGGAGAGAGTATCGAACACGGCGGCGTCGGTCCTCGGATCGGGGTCGGCAGTCTGAGCGCCTTCCAGGGTATCCGGCCCGGCAAGGAAATCCTCCCCGACCGCTGATTGCGGCGGGCGGGGACACGGTCACGCCCGCGGCCACTCCTCCGGCTCGCGGGCCGCCGAAGCCGCCTCGTCGGCCGGGAGTGGCGTGCCGGGAGGCCGCACGTCCGCACCGGTCACCGGCGGCTCCTGTCCTCGCGTCGTTCAGAGCGCGTCCGGGCCGCGCTCACCGGTGCGGACCCGGACCGCCGTCTCGACCGGCAGGGACCAGACCTTTCCGTCGCCGATCTTGCCCGTGCGGGCGGCGTTGACGATGACCTCGATCAGCTGCTCGGCTTCGTCGTCCTCGGCGAGCACCTCGATGCGGACCTTGGGCACCAGGTCGACGGTGTACTCGGCTCCGCGGTAGACCTCGGTGTGGCCGCGCTGACGTCCGTGACCGCTCGCCTCGGTGACGGTGAGGCCGCTGACCCCGAACGACTGGAGGGCCTCCTTGATCTCGTCGAGCCGGTGGGGCTTGACCACGGCGGTGATGAGCTTCACGCGTCCACCTTCCCACTCCGCGTGGCGGCCCTCCTGATCTGCGCGGCGGCCAGGGCCGGGGCGCCGACGGCGACGGGGACTCCGCCGCCCGCGCCGGTCAGGTCGTACGCGGTCTCGGCGTGCTCGGCCTGGTCGATGCCGGAGATCTCCTCGTCCTCGGTGACCCGCATGCCGATGCTCCGGTCCAGGAGGAGGGCGAGGACCGCGGAGGCGATCAGGGAGTAGGCGAGGACGGCGAGGACACCGGCGCACTGCTTCCAGAACTGCTCCATGCCGCCGCCGTAGAACAGGCCCCGGACGGCGGACTGGCCCCTGCCGCTGGCGAAGAAGCCGATCAGCAGGGAGCCGACGACTCCGCCGACCAGGTGGACGCCGACCACGTCGAGGGAGTCGTCGTAGCCGAACCGGTACTTCAGGCCGACCGCCATGGCGCACAGGACGCCGGCGACGGCACCCACGGCCATCGCGCCGAGGGGGGAGACGGCACCGCCGGACGGGGTGATCGCGACCAGGCCGGCGACCGCGCCGGAGGCCGCTCCGAGGGTGGTGAACGCGCCGTGCCGGATCTTCTCGTAGGCGAGCCAGGCGAGCATGGCGGTGCCGGTGGCGACCTGGGTGTTGACGAACATCAGCGGGCCGACACCGTCGTCGTTGCCGAGCCAGGAGCCGGCGTTGAAGCCGAACCAGCCGAACCACAGCAGGCCCGCGCCGAGCATGACCAGCGGGAGGCTGTGCGGGCGCATCGGGTCCTTCTTGAAGCCCCTGCGCCTGCCGATGACCAGGATCACGCCGAGTGCCGCCGCGCCGGCGTTGATGTGGACGGCGGTGCCGCCCGCGAAGTCGATCACGCCGAGTTCACCGGCCCAGCCGCCGGGGCCCCAGACCCAGTGGGCGATCGGGAAGTACACGACGGTGACCCACAGCACCAGGAACAGCGTCCAGGCGCCGAACTTGACCCGGTCGGCCAGGGCTCCGCTGATCAGGGCCGGGGTGATGATCGCGAACATCAGCTGGAAGACGGCGAAGACGAAGACCGGGATGGTGTGTCCGGGCCACAGCTCGGTCTTGCCGATGCCGCTGAAGCCGACGAAGCCGGGGGTCCAGCCGACGAGCGAGCCCCGGTCGGCGCCGAAGGCCGTCGAGAAGCCGTAGAGCACCCACAGGACGGTGACGACGCCGAGGCTGATGAAGCTCATCATCAGCATGTTCAGCGCGCTCTTGACCCGGACCATGCCTCCGTAGAAGAAGGCCAGACCGGGGGTCATCAGCATCACCAGGGCGGAACAGATGAGCATGAAGCCGGTGTTGGCGGACGACAGTTTGGGCGCGTCCGCCGCCAGCAGGATGGCGGCTTGTGCCATCGGCGTCTCCTCGTCGGTCGGTACGGCCCCGTGCGGGCGGCCGGGCGAAGCCGTGCGTGGCCCGGTCGGCGAGGCGTTGGCCGGCCGACCGTGCCACGAGACTGACGCGGCGCGGTTTCGGTGGCCGCCTCTTGTCGTTTCGCCGGGGTGACGAAGAGGTCTGCTGTGTTACGAACCGGTGAAGGGCGTGCTGACGTGCCCGTGCGTCGCGGGCAGGAAACAGGCCGGCCGCGGGCGGCCTTCCGATGACCAGGCATGGGGGAGCCGAGTCGGGCAGTTCGGGAGGGCCGGCCGCGGCCGGGGTCGGGGAGGCGCCGTCAGACGGCCTCGGCGGTCTCGGAGAGTTCGGCGGCGAGCTGTTCGGTCAGGTCGATGACGTCCGCGAGGTCGCCGTAGCCGCGGACGGCGTTGTCGACGGTCTTGCGGATACGGGTGTTCACGCGCTCGGAGCGGACCTTCTTGGCGACCCTCATGGCCTGCCGCGCGTACTCGGTGCTCTGCTCGGGCTCGCGCTGGAGCAGGTGGACCGTCGCCATGCCGATGAGGTTCAGGGCGTACGACCGCTGGTGTTCGCGGTCCTCGGCGAACTTGTCCACCGCCTTCCGCATCAACGGTTCCGCCAGCGAGGCGTAGGTGGGACTGCGGCCGGCGACATAGGCGAGGTCGCGGAAGGAGTGGGAGTTCTCGCCGTACAGCTCGGCCTCGGAGAAGAAGCGGATCCAGTCGGGGTCGGGCTCGTCCCAGTCCTCGGCGTCGGCGAAGACGTCCTCGGCCATGCGCACGGCGCGCTTGCACTTGCCGGGCTGGCCCATGTTGGCGTAGGCACGGGCCTCCAGCGCGTACAGCATGGACTGGGTGCGCGGGCTCGCGCAGTCGCGGCTGCCGTACTGCGCGAGGTGGATGAGCTCCAGGGCGTCCTCGGGGCGGCCGAGGTGGATCATCTGGCGGCTCATGCTGGACAGGACATAGGAACCGAGCGGCTTGTCGCCGGCTTCCTTGGCTGCGTGCAGGGCGAGGACGAAGTACTTCTGGGCGGTGGGCTGGAGTCCCACGTCGTAGCTCATCCAGCCGGCCAGCTCGGCGAGTTCCGCGGCGACCTTGAACAGCCGGCGGCCGGTGGCCTCCGGCTGGGACTCCTGGAGAAGGTCCGTCACCTCGTGCAACTGGCCGACGACGGCCTTGCGGCGCAGGCCGCCGCCGCACTGGGCGTCCCACTGCCGGAACATCACGGTGGTGGTCTCCAGCAGCTCCAGCTCGGGCCGGGACAGCCGGCCGGGGCGGCGGGAGGCGGTCTGCGGCTCGGGCTCCTCGGCGGGGGCCGGGGGCACGGGCACGAGCCAGCGCTGGAGCGGCTCGATGAGGGACGGGCCCGCGGACAACGTCAGCGAGGTTCCGAGGAAGCCGCGCCGCGCCAGCATCAGGTCGCTGCGCGAGAACTCGCTGAGCAGGGCCACGGTCTGCGGGCCCGTCCAGGGCAGGTCGACACCGGTGGCGGAGGGGGTCGGGCGCGCGGTGCGCAGGCCGAGGTCCTCCACGGCGACGACGCAGCCGAAGCGCTCGGAGAAGAGCTCCGAGAGGATTCTGGGGATCGGCTCGCGCGGGTTCTCGCCGTCCAGCCACCGCCTGACGCGCGAGGTGTCGGTGGAGATGTGGTTGGCGCCCAGCTGGCGGGCGCGGCGGTTGACCTGGCGGGCGAGCTCGCCCTTGGACCAGCCGCTGCGTGCGAACCACGAGGCGAGCAGCTCGTTCGGGCGCTTGTCCGCGCTCGCAGCGCCCGTGCCGCTTTCGCCGTTGCCGCTCACTGGAACGCCCCCATTCCTGAGACCACTTGTCCTGAGACCACTTGTCGCTTGGTGGGCCAAGCCCTATCAGAATGCCGGTCAACAAGGCCGTTCGTCCGCCGATTCTCACCCTTCGAACCGACTGCCGACTTGCCTGCGGCATACCCACAAGTGCATGTGCCCCCAGGCCTCGCACACTCACAGTAATCCTACGATCACCCGCTCAACCACAGGGATCGCTGAAACGCCACCATTCGCCACCCCTTCGAATGAACCCTTGATGGTCCGCGCGCGATTCACTTGACATAGGACAGGCACGGGCGAGTGGAGCGGTGCACGCCAGGGCGCACGCCGCCGGACGCACCACCCGCGGGGCTGCGGCACGCCGTAAGGACCCCGCACGGCCGGGGTGGAGCGGAAACAGAGAGTGACGATCGGCATCCGCCTCGTAACCATCGGGGCGGTGGACCCGTTGGAGGGGGCATGGGCTTCACGATCGGCGGGATGCGCGAGATCCGCTCCGGCGCGCGGCGACGCGGCCGGTCGTACCGCTCGTCGGAGTGCACGGCGGTGGCCGAGTACACCGGACTGTGGGGCTGGGACGTGGTGCGGGGCGCGCGGGCCGTCGGCGGCGCCTGTTCCTGCGGGCGGACGAACTGCCCGGCTCCGGGCGCCCACCCCCTGGAGTTCGCGCCCGGGATCCCGGCCGGGTCCACGCTCGACGAGGTGACCAGGGCGTGGCGGGAGCTGCCAGGGGCCGCGGTGATGCTGGCCGTCGGCCGCGTGTTCGACGCCATCGAGGTCGCCGAGCCCGCCGGGCGCCGTGCCCTGGCCCGGCTGGAGCGCATGGGCCTCCCGCTCGGCCCGGTGACCGCCACCCCGGACGGCCGAGCCCACTTCTTCGTCGCCCCCGGTGCCGCCGCCGAGCTGCCCGCCCTGCTCTACCGCCTGGGCTGGGACGATCCCGCCGCCCTCGACCTGCGCGGCCTCGGGCCCGGCACGTTCCTCACGGCCCCGCCGTCCGACCGCGGCGGCCGCGGCCCGGTCCGGTGGCTCCGCCCACCGGCCCTCGACACGGCCAAGCCGCCCCAGGCCCGCCTCCTCCTGGGCACCCTGGCCTACGTGGCCCACCGGTCACGGGCATGACGGCCTGAGACCGTCGCGGCGCACCATCCCCGGAACCGGGCCGCCCTCGCACCCGCACCCCCACCCCGCACCCACCGCGAATACGGCCGCGTCGGAAGGGTCGCGCATGCCGGCACGGGGCGGGCTGCCGGGGCGTCCCGGTATGGGACGTGGCCGCGGCACCGGCGCTCGTCGGTGGTGACGGTCGGGGCCGGGGCCTGTCCTGTGGGCCGGCTCGGCGGGGGGTTTCCTCAACGGAAGCGCCCGCCCCGGTGGGACCGGGGCGGGCGCTGGGGAGGGTGGGGGTCAGTCGCCGATGAGGGCGTCGACGAAGGCCTTCGGTTCGAAGGGGGCCAGATCGTCGGGGCCCTCACCGAGGCCGACCAGCTTGACCGGCACGCCCAGCTCACGCTGGACGGCGACCACGATGCCGCCCTTGGCCGTGCCGTCCAGCTTGGTGAGGACGATGCCGGTGATGTCGACGACCTCGGCGAAGACGCGGGCCTGGACCAGGCCGTTCTGGCCGGTGGTCGCGTCGAGCACGAGCAGCACCTCGTCGAGCGGCGCGTGCTTCTCCACGACGCGCTTGACCTTGCCCAGCTCGTCCATGAGGCCGGTCTTGGTGTGCAGACGGCCGGCGGTGTCGATGAGCACCACGTCGGCGCCCATCTCCTTGCCCTCCTTCACCGCGTCGAAGGCGACGGAGGCGGGGTCGCCGGCCTCCGGGCCGCGCACGGTGTGGGCGCCGACCCGTTCGCCCCAGGTCTGGAGCTGGTCGGCGGCGGCCGCGCGGAAGGTGTCGGCGGCGCCCAGCACGACGCTGCGGCCGTCGGCGACCAGGACGCGGGCGAGCTTGCCGGTCGTCGTCGTCTTGCCGGTGCCGTTGACACCGACGACCATCACGATGCCCGGCTTGCTGGTGGCCGGCTCGGTCTTCACCGTGCGGTCCATGTCGGGGCCGATCAGCGTGAGGAGCTCCTCGTGCAGCAGTCCGCGCAGCTCCTCGGGGGTGCGGGTGCCGAGCACGCGTACGCGCTCGCGCAGCCGGTCGACCAGCTCCTGGGTGGGCTGCACACCGACGTCGGCGGTGAGCAGGGTGTCCTCGATCTCCTCCCACGTGTCGTCGTCGAGGTTCTCGCGGGACAGCAGGATGAGCAGGCCCTTGCCCAGGGCGTTCTGCGAACGGGAGAGGCGGGCGCGCAGCCGCACCAGACGGCCTGCGGTGGGCTCGGGCACCTCGATCGGGGGTGCCGGAAGCTCCTCGACGGGCGCCTCCTCGACGGCGACGGGAGCCGAGCCGTCGGGGAGGTCCACCTCCTCGATCGTCCGCCGCGGCTCCTCCCGCGGCGTTTCTGCCTCCTCGCCGACGTGTGGCTCGGCCGGAGGGGCGGTGATGTCGGGCGCCGAGGGCGGCGGCGGGGGCGGCGGCTTCCTCCGTCGGCTGCCGACGATGAGCCCGCCGAGCGCGCTGAGCACCACCACGGCGATAACTACAGCAAGGATGATGGTTTCCATAACCTGTCCAGTATGCGTGACCGGCCGGGCGGTCAGGGGTAGTCGGACGGGGCCGCGTGCCCCTGGACACCGGGCCCGTGGGCGCCCTGCCCGGGGGGCGCGGCGCGCCCTCACGAGCGCGTGCCTCCCCGGCTCACGCCTCGGGTCGGTGCGCGAGCCCGGGCAGCGGGAAGTCGGTACGGAGCGGGTTGCCCCATCTCCTCCAGCGTCCTGCCCTTCGTCTCCTTCATGAAGGGCAGAGGGACGGGAGGGAGAGCACGGCGCTACCGCAGGCGCTGGCTGATGACCTTCGACACGCCGTCGCCCTGCATGGACACGCCGTAGAGCGCGTCGGCGACCTCCATCGTGCGCTTCTGGTGCGTGATCACGATCAGCTGCGAGGCCTCCTGGAGCTCCTGCATGATCCGGATCAGCCGCTGGAGGTTGGTGTCGTCGAGTGCGGCCTCGACCTCGTCCATGACGTAGAAGGGGCTGGGGCGGGCCTTGAAGATCGACACGAGCAGCGCAACGGCGGTCAGCGACCGCTCGCCGCCGGACAGCAGGGACAGCCGCTTGACCTTCTTGCCCGGCGGGCGCGCCTCGACGTCCACGCCCGTGGTGAGCATGTTGTCGGGGTCGGTCAGCACGAGCCGGCCCTCGCCGCCCGGGAAGAGCCGGCCGAAGACGCCCTCGAACTCGCGGGCGGTGTCCCGGTAGGCCTCGGTGAAGACCTGCTCGACGCGTTCGTCCACCTCCTTGACGACGTGGAGCAGGTCGGCGCGGGTCTTCTTGAGGTCCTCGAGCTGCTCGCTGAGGAACTTGTGGCGTTCCTCCAGCGCCGCGAACTCCTCCAGGGCCAGCGGGTTGACCTTGCCCAGCTGCTGGTAGGCGCGCTCGGCGGCCTTCAGTCGCTTCTCCTGCTCGGCGCGCACGTAGGGGCGGGGCCGGTTGCGGGGGTGCTGCGGGTCCTCCGGCAGCTGCTCGCCCTCGGCGGGGGGCGAGGGCGGCACGAGCTGGTGCGGCCCGTACTCCGCCATCAGGCCGGCCGGTTCGACGCCGAGTTCCTCCAGCGCCCTGGTCTCCAGTTGCTCGATGCGCAGCCGCTTCTCGGCACCGAGCACCTCGCCCCGGTGGACCGAGTCGGTCAGCTTGTCGAGTTCGGCCTTGAGCTCCCGGCCCTCGGCGCGGGCGGCGGTCAGCTCCTGTTCGCGCCGGGTCTTGGCGGCCTCGGCCGCGGCCCGCTCCTGGTCGGCGCGGGCCACGGAGACCTCGACGTGCGCGAGCAGCTGCCGGGCGCCGGAGGCGACCGCCGAGGCGACCTCCGCCTCGTGGCGCAGCCGGGCGCGCCGCTGCTCGGCACGCGCGCGTGCCTCGCGTTCGGCACGGGCGGCCCGGTCCAGCGAGTCGGCCCGGCCGGCGAGTCCCTTGACCCGCTCCTCGTGCGTACGGACCTGGAGACGGGCCTCCATCTCGGTCTGGCGGGCGTTGGCGCCGTCGGCCGCGAGCCGGTCGCGTGCGGAGGTGTCGGGCTCCTCCTCGATCGGCATCTCCTCGGCCACGGCGAGCCGCTCGGCGAGTTCCTCCACCTGCTGGAGGGCGTTGTCGAGGGCCTCCTGGGCGCGGGCGGCGGCGGCCGCGGAGCGCTCGGCCTCCCCGGCGGCACCGCGCGCCTGCCCGGCGAGCCGGCCCAGTTGCTGGGCGACGGCCGACTTCTCCCGGTCGGCGGTCCGCCGCCGCTCCCCCACCTCCTCGACCAGCGCCGCGCACCGGCCGCGCCGCTCGGCGGCCCGCCGCTGCTCCTCGGTGAGCTCCTCGCACCGCACGGCGAGCTGGTCCAGCTCGACGGCGGCCTCGTCCACGGCGGCCTGCACCTCCAGCAGGCTGGGCGCCCCGGCGGAGCCGCCCTGCGCGAAGTACGCCCCGAGCAGATCTCCTTCGGCGGTCACGGCGGTCAGCTCGGGCCGGGCGAGGACCAGCTCCTCCGCGTCCTCCAGCGTCCCCACCACGACGATCCGGCGGAGCAGCCGGCGCACGGCGGCCATCAGCTCAGCGGGACCGTTGACGAACTCGGCGGCGAAGCGGTGCCCGGCCGCAGGAACCGCGGCGGGTACGCCGGTACGGTCCTCGGACCCCGCCCACTCGGCGGCGCCGTCCGGTCCGCCGGTCGTGGCACCCGGGGCTTCCGCCGCACCGCTGTCACCGGCGTCGGCCGCCGCGTCCTCGGCCGGGGACGGGTCGACGGTTCCGGGTGGGGGGCCCGCGAGAAGCAGCGCTGCTCGGCCCGCGTCCTGTTTGCGCAGCAGGCGGAGGGCGTCGGCCGCCGCGGAGGGGGTGGTCATGGCCAAGGCGTCGGCGGCGGTGCCGAATGCGGTGGCCAGGGGGGTTTCGTAGCCGGGGGTGACCGTCAGGAGTTCGGCGGCGGGGCCCAGCAGGCCGGTGAGGCGGTCCTTGGCGTCGAGCAGGGCGCCCGTTCCGTCCTTGCGGCGCAGGCCCAGGGCGAGGGCGTCGTGCCGGGCCCGGGTCGCCGCCCGGCTGCGCTCGGCCGCGGTGAGTGCCTCACGGGCGGCGGTGAGGGCGGCCTCCGCCTCGGCCAGCGCCGCCTTCGCCGTCTCGTGCCGCCCGGCCAGTTCCTCGTCGCCCGCGTCGAGGCCGTCGACCTCGGCCTTGAGTGCCTCGTACTCCTCCTGGGCGTGGACGGCCCGTTCCTGGGCCTCGTCCCTGGCGGCGGCCAGCCGCTCGATCTCGGCCTGGGCGGAGGCGGCGCGCGAACGTGCCGCGTTCACCTGGCCGCCCAGTCGGGCCAGGCCCTCACGGCGGTCGGCGATGGCGCGGGCCACGTCCTTCAGGCGCCGCTCCTCGACGGCCAGTTCCCGCTCCAGCTCGCCGCGGTGGGCGACGGTGTCGTCCAGGGCACGCCGGGCCGCCTCCAGGGCCGCCTCCAGCTCGGCCTCCTGTTCGCGCACGCGGCCGGCCTCGCGTTCCAGTTCCTCGGGGTCGCGGCCGCGCCGGTCCTCGGGGGGCGCGGAGGTGGCGCTCTGCACGCGCGCGTCGGCGAGCGAGATGGTGCCGCGTACGCGCTCGGCGAGCCGGGACAGCTCGTACCAGGTCTCCTGGGCGCGCTGGAGGTGCGGGACGAGCCGGCGCACCTCGTCCTCGAGCAGGGCCTCGCGCTGGAGGGCCTTCCTCAGCTCCTGCTCGGCGCTCTCCTTGCGTTCCTTCAGGGCCGCCTCGTCGGCGACCTCGGTCTTCAGGGCCTCGCGCAGGCCGACCAGGTCGTCGGCCAGGAGCCGCAGGCGCGCGTCCCTCAGGTCCGCCTGGATGACCGCGGCCCTGCGGGCGACCGCCGCCTGCCGGCCCAGTGGCTTGAGCTGTCGGCGCAGTTCGTCGGTGAGGTCCTGCACGCGCGCCAGGTTGGCCCGCATCGCGTCCAGTTTCCTGAGCGCCTTCTCCTTGCGCTTGCGGTGCTTGAGGACGCCCGCGGCCTCCTCGATGAAGGCGCGGCGGCCCATGGGGTCGGCATGCAGGACGGAGTCGAGCTGGCCCTGGCCGACGATGACGTGCATCTCGCGGCCGATTCCGGAGTCGGACAGCAGCTCCTGGATGTCGAGCAGACGGCATGTGTCGCCGTTGATCTGGTACTCGCTGCCGCCGTTGCGGAACATGATCCGCGTGATGGTGACCTCGGCGTACTCGATGGGCAGGGCCCCGTCGGAGTTGTCGATGGTCAGGGACACCTCGGCGCGGCCGAGCGGCGGGCGGCCGGTGGTGCCGGCGAAGATGACGTCCTCCATCTTGCCGCCGCGCAGCGACTTGGCCCCCTGTTCGCCCATGACCCAGCTGAGCGCGTCCACGACATTGGACTTGCCCGAGCCGTTCGGACCGACGACGCACGTGATCCCCGGCTCGAACCGGAGCGTGGTCGCCGAGGCGAACGACTTGAACCCCCGGAGGGTCAGGGCCTTGAGGTGCACGCAGCCGGACTTTACCGGCCACCGCTACCTCACTCCACGAACCCCCGCAACCGCGCGGTTTCGCCTGTGAACATGCAGGGCACACCAAATGTTAAAGACCCTGAAAGGATGCGCGGGGGCGACCAAGGCAGGGCAAGAAGGGCGGGGAAGGGGCAGGAGGGGTCGGGGAAAGAACGAAGGGACGCCGAAGCGTCCCTTGCAACTCTGACAACTGAGCGGTTGACGGACACCAACCCCTGTGTCGTGGTGCGATGCAGTGATCAGGTGAGCGCAGGCTCCGCCTGGTGTGCGTCGACGCGCTCCATGATCCTGTCGTGAGAAGCGGCAGCCGTCAGGGCGTCGTTCTCCGCCTGGATCCGCACGATCTCGGATTCCAGGTCCTGGACGCGCTGCTGGAGCCGTCGCATCTCGGCGAGGAGTCGAGGGTCGGAGCCGCCGACGTAACCGAGAAGCGCCTTTGCCATGATGGATGGTCCTCCACACTGAGTGACCGACCGAAGCGGTGTGGGTCGTGAGGGATTCGCACCCGTGGTGCTTGGCACTGCCTGAGTTGTGGTGCCGTACATCCATGCCAAACAGCTGAGGTGCGCGGGCTTTCAGCGTCTCACCAAAAAGTTTGACGGTCAACACGATCACGCCCCGTATTCATGGGCGTCCCGGGGGCGCGCGACCGGAAACCTGGTGGCGCTGCATCTCCTGCGGGCCCCTCGGGGCGTGCGGATCATCCTGCTGTGCGGAGCCTGCCACGCCGCGCGTTTCTTGGCAACCACCTGCCGGTTTTCCCTTCTGGCGGATGCCGGTGGCAGATGCCGCCGCCACCGCAGTGGCCCGCACCGCGCCACACGGTCAGCGGATCGCGAAGCCGTCGTACCCGCCGCGAGGTGTGTCCCAGATCTCGGTGACACCGTCCACACGTCCGGGCGTGTCGCCGCCCTGCAACCAGTCCAGGAGCTTCTGGCAGCCCTCGCGAGCCCCCTCGGCGACCACCTGCACGCGCCCGTCACCCAGGTTGAGGGCGAAACCGCTCAGGCCCCCGATCTCCAGCGCTCTGGCCCGGGTGAACCAGCGGAAACCCACTCCCTGGACGCGTCCGCGGACCCAGGCGACCAGTCGAACATCCTCGCTCATGGGTGCAACCTAACCGGCCAATGTCTCTCGGGGCACCTCCGCCTCCCGCGCCATGCGGTACCGTCCCGGTCCAATGAATCTCATCTGAAACTCACTCGATCGAGTGAGTTGGGTTGACCGCGTCGGCTCAGGGCGCGCGTCGACGGAGAGAGACGAGGAAGGCCAGCACATGGGACGCCACCGACGCTCGGACGCCGGCCGCGCCGCCACGGGCCATGCCACGGGGGACAGCCGGACGCACGGCTCGTACGAGCAGGACCGCGATCCGTGGGACAACCACCCGCAGGACGACGACGGCCGCCTGGGCATCGCGCCCTACCTGAACCCGGACCTGTACGCCGACGCCGGCACCAGGTCCCAGGAGTACCTCTTCGACACGGACGACGGCATCGCCCACGCCAGGACCACCGTGCTCTTCCCGGCCGAGGGCTTCAGCCCGGCGGACGGACCGCGGGAGCGGGGGCACCGCCGGAAGAAGAAGGCCACGACGCCGGTCCGCACGGGGCTGCTCGGGGTCTCCGCCGCGGTCGCCCTCGGCACCGTCGCGGTCGCCACCGGCACGGTGCCGGGGCTCGAGAACTACAAGCTGGGCGGCCCGAAGGACGGCGGCGCCGACTCGGTGCAGGCCGCGGGCTCGCCGACGAACAGCGAGAGCCCGCAGGGCGGCACCTCCGGCAGCGCAGCCCCGGGCGGCCCGGCCGGCGGCTCCACGACGAGCCGCGACGTCGACCGGTCCGCGCCACCGCAGCGATCCGCCTCCGAGCCGGCTCCGGCCACCACCCCGGCCGCGGACCGGCCGTCGGCCACGCCCACCGAGGCGGCGGAGGCGCCGGAGGCGAAGCCGACCACGGCGCCGGCGGAGGCGGAGACCAAGCCGGCGGAGACCGCCACCAGGGCCCCGGCGAAAACCCGGGCCCCGGCCACCGCCTCCACGCAGGCCGCCGTCGAGGCCGAGGTGCTCAGGCTCGTCAACGAGGAGCGGGGGAAGGTGGGGTGCAGCGCGCTGACGGCGAGCAGCGCGCTCGCCGGCCTCGCCCAGGACTTCAGCGAGGCCATGGCCGCCGAGAACTTCTTCGACCACACCGACCCCAGCGGCGCCTCGCCGTGGGACCGGGCGGCGAAGCTCGGCATCACCAGCCTCGGGGGCGAGAACATAGCCCGCGGGCAGGCCGACGCGGCGGCGGTGATGGACGCCTGGATGCACAGCACCGGCCACCGCGCCAACATACTGAACTGCGACTTCAAGACCCTGGGCGTCGGTGTGCACTTCGGCTCCGGCGGCCCGTGGTGGACGCAGGACTTCGGGTACTGAGATAACCGCAGGTCAGAGGCCTAATCCCGCACCTGGGCCGGCTCGGGGCCGTCTTCCGTGGGTTCGTCGTCCTGGAACACGCGATCCACGGCGGTCCGGGTGCGGGTCTCGCTGGTCGGCATCAGGTGCGTGTACGTGCGCAGCGTGAAGCCGGGGTCATGGTGGCCCAGGTACTCACTGAGAGCCTTGATGCTCTCCCCTGCGTCCAGGAGCACCGAGGCGTAGAAGTGCCTCAGCGCGCGCATGTAGGTGCGCAGCCAGCGCGAAGGCCACCGACTCAGGCAGGGGCGCAGCGCGTTCCTTGCCTCCCTTGGGTGGGGCGAACACGGGCCGATGACGCTGCAGCAGCTTGACTTGCCGGACCACGTGCACCACCCCACCGAGGAAGTTCACGTCTTCCACGGCCAGGCCGAAGGCCTCCCCCTGTCGCAGGCCGCATCCGGCGGCGACGTTCACGAGAGCCTGGTAGCTCAGTGACCGGTGCCCTTGCAGGTCGGGCAGGTGACGCGGACCGTTACGCGCGAGCCGTCGGCGTGGCGGGTGCCGGTGGTGATGGCGACTGTGGCGAAGCCGTCGCAGTCGCGGCAGATACGCCGGGTCGGAGCGTGCTGGGGCATCATGGCGTCCCAGCCGTTGGCCGGGCGAGTTGCGCCAGAGCCGCGTGATCCTCAACAACCTCCCCGGAAGGTGACCTGGTGAGTCTGCGCGAACTGGAAGAAGCTGTCCCAGCCTTGCTGGATATCAGGTCAGCCGCGCGCCGACTCATCGACTGGGAGTTCATCCGGCGCGAGACAGGTGCCGTCCTACCCTCGGACTTCGTTGCCCTAGCGGAGGCTTACCCGCCGTTCACGGTCGACGGCTTCCTGGGCCTGCACATTCCGTCGGTCGGAGAAGAGCAGTATTTCATCGCCGGGGTACAAGGACTCCTACGCAACTTGGCGGAGCTGCGTGACGCCGGTATGTCGCACGGTCACGTCCCGTTCCCCGAGCCTGGGGGGCTCTTCCCGTGGGGTGATTCCTCAGAAGGTGACGTCTTCTATTGGCGCACATCAAGCACGGACGCCGAGTCGTGGACCGTGCTGGTCGAGGGTCATAACGATGACTGGTGCGAGTACGAGGGGACCCTCACCTCTTATCTCGCGGGCATGGCGCGCGGGACGGTTCCTCCGGACGGTCTGCCGCCAGATTTCCCGGGCCCAATGCCGGTCATCGATGCTGACTGACGTAGATCACCCAAGGAACCACGGCGGCGTAGCCGCTACCCGCCAGGTCAGCGACCTCACAGTTCAGCGGGCGTCCGCGTACGTAGTCTTCCGAACTGGGGCTCTAAGCGGACCTGCTCTCACTGCTGGCTCTCCCGGCCCCTCGGTCATCACCAACACCAAGCGGCGGCGCAGCCCTCCCTGTCGCTCACCCCCAGGGCTCGACGCCCACCACGGCCTCGACCGGCACTGCCCCGTACACGTGCGGGAACTCCTCGCCGTTCGGCGGCATGGCCTCGTACCTCAGCGGGACATCGAGCCGGGCCGGGTCCACGACCAGCACCACCAACTCGTCGGGGCCCTCGTAGTCGCTGTAGAGGAAGGCCGCGATACGCGGGAGCTGGTCGCGGGTGGAGAAGTGGACGAACCCCTCCTGTTGGAGTGTGCGGCCGCGGGTGGACATCTCGTAGGTGCCGGACTCACGGGCCGTCTCCCATAGAGAGCGCTCGGTGATGTGCACGATGTGCTGAGGTTTCGGCATGCGGCCACGCTACGGGCCCGGCCCTGCCGCGCGCACCCACGGTGACTGGCGCCACGACGGTTTTAAGGTCAGGAAGGTGCCGGATCACTTCTTCGGGTACTCGTGCCGCGACAGGGCCGACGGTCAGGAGCTACGACGCCGCGCGCGGCGCCCGCTGGCACTTCGGGCAGTAGTAGCTGGAGCGGTTCATCCACGGGCGGCGGCGCAGCGGGGTGGCGCAGCGGCGGCAGGGCAGGCCCTCGCGGCCGTAGGCGTCCAGGGAGCGGTCGAAGTAGCCGGACTCCCCGTTGACGTTGACGTAGAGGCTGTCGAAGCTGGTGCCGCCGACGGCGAGGGCCTCGTTCATCACTGCCCGGACGTGGGTGAGGAGTTCGGCCGTACGGGGGCGGGTGAGGGTCGCGGTGGGGCGTTCGTAGTGGACGCGGGAGCGCCACAGGGCCTCGTCCGCGTAGATGTTGCCGACGCCGCTGATCAGGGACTGGTCGAGCAGGGCCCGCTTGATGGTGGTCCGCTTGCGGCGCAGGGCCTGGTGGAAGGCCTCGTCGTCGAACTGCGGGTCGAGGGGGTCGCGGGCGATGTGCGCGATGACGTCGGGCAGCCCGTCCGGGGTCGTGTCGTGCACCGACAGGCCGCCGAAGGTGCGCTGGTCGACGAAGCGGAGTTCGGTGGCCTCCGCCGCACAAGCGGCCGATGTCGGCGTGTCGGCGAAGCGGACGCGGATCCGCAGGTGCTTCTCGGTGGGCGCGCTCAGCGGCTGGACCAGCAGCTGGCCGCTCATGCCGAGGTGGGCCAGGATCGCCTGGCCGCTGTCCTCGAGAGGCAGCCACAGGTACTTGCCGCGGCGGCTGGGCAGGCCGAGCCGGTGGCCCTGGACGCGGTGCGCGAAGTCCTCCGCGCCGGCCGGGTGGCGGCGCACGGCACGCGGGTGCAGCACCTCGACGCCGGTGACGCTCCGGTGCGCGACCCACCGTTCCAGTCCGCGGCGTACGACCTCGACCTCGGGCAGCTCGGGCATGACTCCCCCGTTCACACATCGTGGCCGCTGTGGCCGGTCACGGGCCGAGCGCCCGCCCCGGGGCGGGGACGGGCGCTCGGTCGCGTACTGCTGCGCGCTGCCTGCCGGGCGGAGGACCGCCGGGCTGCCGCGCTGGGTTCTTCCCGGTTCTCAGGCGGAGGCCGGCGCGTCACCGGCGCCGTCGGTGGATCCCACCGCTTTGGCGCGCTCGTCCGCCGCGGCCCGGATGGCCCGCCACGCGGACTCCGCGGCCTGCTGCTCCGCCTCCTTCTTGCTGCGGCCGGTGCCGGTGCCGTACGAGACGCCTCCGACGCGGGCGGCAGCAGTGAAGGTCTTCTCATGATCGGGGCCGGTCTCCGTGACCAGGTACTCGGGAACGCCGAGCCCCTCGGTCGCGGTGAGCTCCTGGAGACTGGTCTTCCAGTCCAGGCCGGCTCCGAGGTTGGAGGACTTCTCGATCAGCGGGTCGAACAGGCGGTGCACCAGTTCGGAGGCCGCGTCGAGGCCCTGGTCGAGGTAGACCGCGCCGATCACCGCTTCCAGGGTGTCGGCGAGGATGGACGCCTTGTCCCGGCCGCCCGTGCCCTCTTCACCACGGCCGAGCCGGATGAAGGCGCCCAGGTCGAGGCCACGGCCGACCTCCGCCAACGCACGCGAGTTGACCACCGCGGCCCGCAGCTTGGCCAGCTGGCCTTCGGGCAGGTCGGGGTGGGTGCGGTACAGCGTGTCGGTGACGACCAGACCGAGGACGGAGTCACCGAGGAACTCCAGCCGCTCGTTGGTCGGCAGACCGCCGTTCTCGTACGCGTAGGAACGGTGGGTCAGCGCGCGCACCAGAAGGGCGGACTCGAGCTGGTAGCCGAGCCGCCCTTCCAGAAGCGTGTGGGACGAGGCCGTGTTGTCCGACGGAGCACCTCCGCGTCGGCGGTGATTGCCCGCTTCGGCGCCTTCCGCCTTCTTGGCAGTGGACACAGTGCCTCTCACCAGCCGCTCAGACCTCGAGGACCTGGCGCTTGTTGTAGGTGCCGCACGACGGGCACGCGATGTGCTGCTGCTTGGGCTCGTGGCAGCGCTCGCACGCAACCAGGGTGGGGACCGCAGCCTTCCACTGCGACCGGCGGTGGCGCGTGTTGCTGCGCGACATCTTCCGCTTCGGAACAGCCACGGCTACTTCTCCTGCTTCTCGTCGGCGCGTGCTGATCGAGGCGCGCCGCCGCTCATCTCGTCCTTCTCGCCGTCCTTCATGGTGCCGGCGAGTCCCTGCAAAGCCGCCCAACGGATGTCGACGGCGTCGTGGTGGTGGTCCGGGTCGTCCACGAGCCGCGCTCCGCACTCGGAGCACAGGCCTGCGCAGTCTTCCTGGCACACCGGCTGCATCGGCAGTGCGAGCACCACCGCATCGCGCAGCAGAGGTTCGAGGTCGAAGAGTCCGTCCTCGAGGAAGAGCCTGTCCTCGTCGTCCTCGGCGTCGGCGTCGGGCTCCGCGACCACGCGGCCCCGCTCGTCGGCGTCAGGGTACGAGAACAGCTCCTGGAAGTCCGCGTCGAGTTCGAGCTCGAGCGGCTCCAGACACCTTACGCACTCCCCCTCGGCCTGTGCATGGGCGGTGCCTGTGACGAGCACCCCTTCCATGACCGACTCGAGTCGGAGTTCGAGCTCCACCGGGGCGCCTTCCGGCACTCCGACGACGCCCTGGAGACCGAGGTCCTTGGGGGCGGGGACCGCGCGGGTCAGGCGCTGCAGCGCGCCGGGCCGCCGCCCCAGCTCGTGCGTGTCGAACACGAGAGGGTTGCGGTGGTCGAGGCGGGCGTTGTGAGCCATTCCTGCTTTCGGTTTCCGAACTCGGGGGGACGCTTTCCCGGTGGTGTTCCGGGCAGCGCGGATCGCGGACGTCTGCGCGACCGAAGAGCCAGGATACTTGACCTTTCGCTCTCGGCCCAATCGGCGGTCGCGCTACAGGCCGCGGCCCTGCTCGTAGGCGCGCAACTGCTCGGCACTGATCATGCTGGTGTCGAAGAGGCTGGTCTCGTCGAGGGCGTGGGCCTGCGGCTGCGCGTAGCCGTGGGGGTCCTGCTGGTCCTGCTGGGCCTGGTTCGGGTCGTAGCCGGCGGGCTGCTGGGCGTCGTAGCCCTGGAAGGGCGCGCCTCCCGCCGGGGCGTAGCCGGAGGCGCCGGGGGCGGCCGCGTACGGGTCGGGCTGCTGGTAGCCGTACTGGTCCTGCTGGCCGTACCCCTGCTGGTAGCCGCCGTACGGATCGCTCTGCCCTGGCTGCTGGTAGCCGTAGGCCGGCTGCGGCTCGTACTGCGGCGGGGCGGGCTGCTCGGCGGGCGGGGCCGCCGGGGTCCGCGGGGTGGCCGGGGCGTCGGCCAGGGCCGCGAGGTCGGCGAGGTAGTCGGCGTCGCTGGAGTGCTGGACGGTGGTGGTGTCGTCGGCGAGGGCGCCGAGGTCGTCGGTGGCGATGCGGCCGTGCAGCTTCTGCCGGCCGCGGCCGACGGCCTCCAGGGTCTTGGCGAGGACCGCCTCGAAGGCACCGAGCTTGGCGTCGACGTACGCGTCGGCGTTGCGGCGCAGGGTCTCGGGGTCGTGGCTGCGCTCGGGGGCGTCCTCGTCCTCGTAGCCGTCCTCGTCGAGGCCGGGCCCGGTGCCGAGCAGCTTCTCGCGGCCGCGGCCGACCGAGCCGAGGGTCTTGGTGAGGACGACCTCGAAGTTGGCGAGCTTGGAGTCGACGTAGTCGTCGGCCTCGGCGCGGACCTCCTCGGCCTCCTGCCGGGCCTCGCCGAGGATGCGGTCCGCCTCGGCCTGGGAACGGCGGGCGACCTCGGTGCCGGAGACCAGCGAGCCACGCTCGGCGTGCGCCGTCTCGATGATCCGCTCGGCCTCGCGCCGGGCCTGGTCGACCATCTGCTCGCGGTCGCCGATCAGCTCCTGCGCCTGCGCCAGCGAGCCGGGCAGTGCCTGGCGCACCTCCTCGAGCAGTGCGAGCAGGTCGGCGCGGTTGATCACGCAGGACGCCGACATGGGCATGGACCGGGCGCTGGAGACCGCGGCGACGATCTCGTCGAGCTTGTTCTGCACGTCCACCGTGTGCTCGCCACTCTCTACAGGTGTGTTGGACTACAAGGGTGTTGGACTACCGATGTGTCGGAGACGGACGGGACGACTGTACGTCCATGAGGTGATCGCCGGACACCGGGTGACGGTCCGTCAGCCGCGTCAGTCCTTCTTCAGCCGCTGGGTGAGGGCCTGAAGGACCTGCGGCGGCACCAGGTGCGAGACGTCGCCGCCCCAGGTCGCGACCTCCTTGACCAGGGAGGACGACAGGAAGCTGTAGGTGGGGTTGGTGGGCACGAACAGCGTCTCGACTCCGGAGAGGCCGTTGTTCATCTGGGCCATCTGAAGTTCGTAGTCGAAGTCGCTGACGGCGCGCAGGCCCTTGACGATGGCCGGGATGTCTCGCTGCTTGCAGAAGTCGACCAGGAGGCCGTGGAAGGCCTCGACGCGGACGTTGCCGTACTCGGCGGTGACCTGCCGGATGAGGTCGATCCGCTCGTCGATCTCGAACAGGCCCTTCTTCGACTGGTTGATCATCACCGCCACGTAGACCTCGTCATAGAGGCGCGAGGCGCGGGCGATGATGTCCAGGTGTCCGTTGGTGATGGGGTCGAACGACCCGGGGCAGACGGCGCGGCGCACTTGAGATCCCTCGCTCTCCGGTCCGGTCATCGTGCGTCTTCGCACGTAGAGGCGGCGCGACCGTACCAAAACGTCCCTTCGCCGTAGCGACGGGCCCGGATCGCGTCGAACCCTCGCGGCCACCTGAACTCACCGCCCCTGGTGCTGCGCTCCACGGTGACGAGGGCGTCCTCCGCGAGCCACCCCTGCGTGCGGAGTGTGAGCAGGATCTCGCGAAGATCGTCGTCGGAGACCGCGTACGGCGGGTCGAGGAAGACGATGTCGTACGGCTGTGCCGGGGGCGGGGTGTGGACGATCTGTTCCGCTTTGCCCGCCCGTACGTCGGCGCCGGGGAGGCCGAGCGCCTTCACGTTCTCCCGGACGGTGCGGACCGCTCGCCCGTCGGCCTCCACGAGCAGGACGTGCCCGGCGCCCCGGGACAGGGCCTCCAGGCCGACGGCGCCCGAACCGGCGTACAGGTCCAGGACGCGCTCGCCGTCCAGCGGTCCGCCCAGGAGGGACTGCCAGGTGGAGAACAGGCCTTCGCGCGCCCGGTCCGAGGTGGGGCGGGTTCCGCTGCCCGGCGGTACGGCGAGACGGCGTCCGCCGGCCCGGCCGGCGATCACGCGGGTCATGTCTGGTCCTTGCTTGTCGGAGGCGGCCTGGGCCTGTCGGAGACGGCCCGGCCGGTGGCGGCCGTCGTGGTGGCGGCGCGGGTGCGGGCCGCCACCAGTCTGTCAGCCCTTCTCCAGGTACTGCTCCCGCTCCTCGTCCAGCAACGCGTCCAGCGCCGTGCGCAGCCCGGGCAGATGCTCCAGGTCCGGGTCCGCGGCGACCACCGCGGCGGCCTCCTCGCGGGCCTCGGCGATGATCTCCTCGTCGTCGATGACGGCGAGCACCCGCAGGCTGGAACGGGCGCCGGACTGGGCCTGGCCGAGGACGTCGCCCTCGCGGCGCTGTTCGAGGTCGATGCGGGACAGCTCGAAGCCGTCGAGGGTGGCGGCCACCGCGTTCAGCCGCTGCCGGGCGGCGCTCGCCTCCGGCATCTCGGTGACCAGCAGGCACAGTCCTGGCGCCGAGCCGCGGCCGACGCGCCCGCGCAGCTGGTGCAGCTGGGAGACGCCGAAGCGGTCGGCGTCCGTGATCACCATCACCGTGGCGTTCGGCACGTTCACACCGACCTCGATGACCGTGGTGGCGACCAGCACATCGGTCTCGCCGGCGGCGAAGCGGCGCATGACCGCGTCCTTGTCGTCGGGCTGCATACGGCCGTGCAGCACCTCGACCCGCAGGCCGTGCAGGGGGCCCTTGGCGAGCTGGTCGGCGACGTCCAGCACGGCGAGCGGCGGGCGCTTCTCCGCCTCGTCCTCGGGGGACTTCTTCGCGGCGGCCGTCTTCGGGTCGTCCTCCTCGTCCCCGATGCGCGGGCAGACCACGTACGACTGGTGGCCCTTCGCCACCTCCTCGCGCACCCGCTCCCAGGCCCGGGCCAGGAAGTGCGGCTTGTCGGCGGCCGGGACGACATGGCTGGCGATGGGCGAGCGGCCCGCCGGGAGCTGGTCCAGGACGGAGGTCTCCAGGTCGCCGAAGACGGTCATCGCGACCGTGCGCGGAATGGGCGTGGCGGTCATGACCAGCAGGTGCGGGGGTTGCTTGCCCTTGCCGCGCAGGGCGTCGCGCTGCTCGACGCCGAACCGGTGCTGCTCGTCCACCACGACCAGTCCCAGGTCGTGGAAGCGGACCTTGTCCTCGATCAGCGCGTGCGTGCCGATGACGACGCCCGCCTCGCCGGTGGCCAGGTCGAGCAGGGCCCGCCGGCGGGCGGCGGCGCCCATGGACCCGGTGAGCAGCACCACCTTGGTGGCCTGCTCGGCGCCGCCCAGCATGCCTCCCTCCGCCAGTTCCCCCATCATCTCGGTGACCGACCGGTGGTGTTGCTGGGCCAGCACCTCGGTGGGCGCGAGCATCGCGGCCTGCCCGCCCGCGTCGACGACGGCGAGCATGGCGCGCAGGGCGACGAGCGTCTTGCCGCTGCCGACCTCTCCCTGGAGCAGGCGGTGCATCGGGTGCTCGGTGGCCAGGTCGGCGAAGATCTCGCGGGAGACCTTCCGCTGTCCCTCGGTGAGGGTGAAGGGGAGGCGGTCGTCGAAGGCCGCCAGGAGGCCGTCCGGGGCCGGTACCCGCGCGACGGCGGGGAGTTGGGTGTCCGCGTGGCGCCGGCGGGCGAGGGCGACCTGGAGGACGAAGGCCTCGTCCCACTTGAGGCGGGCGTGCGCGTCGGCGATGTCCGCCTTGCTGTGCGGGCGGTGGATCTTGAGCAGGGCCTCGGGCAGGGGGACCAGGCCGCGGCCCGCGCGCAGCGACTCGGGCAGCGGGTCGAGCGCCTCCTGGGCACTGGGCAGGACGGTCTGGACCGCCTTGCCGATCTTCCAGGACTCCAGCTTGGCGGTGGCCGGGTAGAGCGGGATCAGGGCGCCGGCCCAGCTCTCCACCGCCTCTCCGTCCTCCCCCTTCAGCAACTCGTACGCCGGGTGGGCCAGTTGCAGCCGCCGGTTGAAGACCGAGACCTTGCCCGCGAACATCGCGCGCGTGCCCGGCAGGAGCTCCTTGTGGGGCTTGTGCACGCCGTTGCCGAAGAAGACCAGCTGGACCCGGCCGCTGCCGTCGGTGATCGTCACCTCCAGGCGCTGGCCCTTGCCGCGGGGCGCGCGGGCGGAGGCGAAGGTGTGCAGGCGCGCGTCGGCGACCTGGGCGACCACCGTGACGTGCTCGTCCATGGGCAGGTCGGCGAGGTGGGTGAGCTGGCCGCGCTCCTCGTACCGGCGCGGGTAGTGGTGCAGGAGGTCGCCGACGGTGTGCAGGCCGAGGTGCTCGGCCATCACCTTCGCGGTGGCGGGGCCGAGCACTGACTTCAGTGGCTGTTTCAGTGGTTCTCGCAGTGCGGGCACGAAATCCATTGCACACCACGGCACCGACAATGCCGTAGACCTCCCGAAAAACCCCTGGTCAGCCGGTCCGCCAAGGCTCACTCCACCCCGATGAGCAGCGGCGCTCCCTGCCGGCCGCCCTGGTGGACCACCGTGTCGACGGCGAGGTAGGACTCGCGGACCCGCGTCCGGAGGTGGTCGGCGATCGAGTCGGGGGCCTCGTCGCCGAGGACGAGGGTGACCAGTTCGCCGCCCGCCGCGAGCATGCGGTCCAGGACGGTCTCGGCGATGGCCGTGACGTCCGAGCCGATCACGGCCACGTCGCCGTCGATGAGGCCGAGGACGTCACCGGCCTGGCAGATGCCGGCCGTGGTCCAGGACTGGCGTTCGGCGACGGTGACCTCGGCGTGCCGGGTGGCGCCGGCCGCCGAGGTCATGGCGACGACGTCCTCGTCGAAGCGCCGCCCGGGCTCGTGCACGGCGAGGGCGGCGATGCCCTGCACGGCCGAGCGGGTCGGGATCAGGGCGACGCGGACGCCCTCCCCGCGGGCCTGCTCGGCCGCGGCGGACGCGGTGTGGCGCAGTTCGGGGTCGTTGGGCAGCAGGACCACCTCGCGCGCGTGGGCCCGCCGTACGGCCTCGACGAGCTCCCCGCTGGCGAGCTGCTCCCCCGGCCGGGCGAGCACCGCGGTCGCCCCGGCCTCGGTGTAGAGCGCGGCCAGGCCCTCGCCGGGCACGACGGCCACCACGGCTCGCTGGGCCCGCTCCCGGTGCGGCCGTCCGGGCCCGTCGGTGTGCGCGTCGCCGGCCCCGAAGTGCGTGATCCGGATCCGGTGCGGCCGCCCGGCCTCCACGCCCGCCTCCACGGCGGCGCCGGCGTCGTCGACGTGCACGTGCACGTTCCACAGGCCGTCGCCGCCGACGACGACGAGGGAGTCCCCCAGCTCGTCGAGCCGCTCGCGCAACCGGGCCACGGCCGTGTCCCCGGCGTCCAGCAGGTAGATCACCTCGAAGGCGGGGCCGCTCGCGGGCGGCGCGCAGGCACCGGGCCCGTCGTCCTCGGCCGGGCACATGCGCGCGTGGGGCACGGTCGGCAGGCCGTCGCCCGTCCCCGCGGCCGTCGAGGGGGCCGCGCTCTGCTCCGGGGTCCGTCCCGTGAACGTCTCCACCAGGGCCGCGAGGACCGCCACGAGCCCCCGCCCGCCCGCGTCGACCACCCCGGCGCGCTCCAGGACAGCCAGCTGGCCGGGGGTCGCGGCGAGGGCCGCGCACGCTCCCTCGTAGGCGGCCAGCGCGACCGTCCGGCAGTCTCCCTCCGCCCCGGTGGCGGCGTCCGCGGCGGCCGAGGCCACCGAGAGGACCGTGCCCTCCATCGGGTGCGCCACGGCCTGCCGGGCGGAGTCGGCCGCGCGCCGCAGGGCCAGGCACAGGCCGTGCCCGTCGGCGTGGGCGCGGTCGCCGTCGGTGGCGAACACCTGGGCCATGCCGCGCAGCAGCTGGGCGAGGATCGTCCCGGAGTTGCCGCGGGCCCCGATCAGCGCGCCGTGCGCCATCGCCCGTGCGGCGTCGGCAAGGGAGGGTCCGGACAGGGCCCCGGCGGTGCCGCCGTCCACCTCGTGCGCGGCGAACACGGCCTCCACCGCCGCGGCGGCGGACTCCACCGTCAGATACAGGTTGGTGCCGGTGTCCCCGTCGGCCACGGGGTAGACGTTGATCGCGTCGATCTCCTCGCGCGCCCGTCCCAGCGCCCGCAGCGCCAGTCCGCACCAGGTGCGCACCGCCGGCGCGTCGAACGTCTGCGGCACCTGCGCCACCTGCGCCTCCCTGAGCTGCTGGACTGGTCGCAGCGTAGACCCCGGGGCGGCACGGGACGGAAGAGGGCCCGCGCGGGCCCCGGCGCCGCCGTGGTAGTTTCGCCCTACGGACGCAGCCGTTGTATGCTGCTCCGGTTGCCCGATCTGATCGGGCTCTCCCCTGGCAACGCCACTCAGATTTCAAGAGCGCTCTCTGAGCCTGAGATCTTGATCCCGGCATGCCGGGATCAACCGTAAGTGCATCTGAAGTCTTTGGAGTGACCCGTGGCTGCCAACTGCGACGTCTGCGGCAAGGGGCCGGGCTTCGGCAACAACATCTCGCACTCGCACCGCCGTACGTCCCGTCGCTGGAACCCGAACATCCAGCGTGTGCGTACCGTGGTCGGCGGGACGCCGAAGCGCGTGAACGCCTGCACCTCGTGCATCAAGGCCGGCAAGGTCTCGCGCTGACGCACAGCAACAGCTAAGCGCGCGGCCACTGCTGGTTCGCTGCACTGAGCCGGTCCACCTCGGTGGACCGGCTTTTTGCCGTGCCCGCACACGCCATGCCCGCACACGCCGTGCCCCCGCACGCCGAGCCCGCGGCCGACGGTCGGCGCGCGGGCCGGGTGACTACCCCTCCCGGGACCTCCGCAGGGCCCATCCGTGGTCCACGGGCCCGATCCCCCCGCCGAGCGCGAAGCCGGCCGCGATCGCCCCGGTGACGTACGCCTTGGCCGCCGTCACGGCCTCCGGCACGGACCGTCCCTTCGCCAGGTGCGCGGCGATCGCGGAGGCGAGGGTGCAGCCGGTGCCGTGGGTGTGCCGGTTGTCGTGGCGCACGGCGCGCAGCCAGTGCTCCTCGGAGCCGTCCGTCAGCAGGTCCACGGCGTCCCCGGAGAGGTGGCCGCCCTTGATCAGCACCCATTTCGGTCCGAACGCCAGCACCGCCGCGGCGGCCTCCCGCATCTGCTCCTCCGTCCGGACCCGAACGCCGGTCAGCTGGGCCACCTCGTCGAGGTTCGGCGTGGCGACGGTCGCCACCGGCAGCAGCCTGGTGCGTACGGTCCGCAGCGCGGACGCGGCCAGGAGGGGGTCGCCGTGCTTGGAGACGCCGACCGGGTCGACGACCGCGGGCGCGTCCGTCCCGGCGATCAGCTCGGCCACGGCCTCGGCCAGTTCCGCCGAGGCCAGCATCCCGGTCTTGACCGCCTGGACGCCGATGTCGTCCACGACGCTGAGGTACTGGGCCCGGACCGCGTCCACGGGCAGCTCCCAGGCGCCCTGCACGCCGAGGGAGTTCTGCGCGGTGACCGCGGTGATCACGCTCATGCCGTGCACGCCGAGGGCGAGCATCGTCTTCAGGTCGGCCTGGATCCCGGCGCCGCCGCCGGAGTCGGAGCCCGCGACGGTCAGCACACGAGGAGGAGCGGCGGTCATGACTCGATGTCCCCGAAGTGGTCCCAGCCGCCCTTGCTGGTCCACGGCGCGCCGTCGACCGTGACCTGGGGCAGCGCCGAGGGGCTGAGCACCTCGCCGATCACCTTCCAGCGGGCCGGCAGCTTCACGTCCGGCGGGAAGGCCGCCACGATCGCGTGGTCCTCTCCCCCGGTCAGCACCCACTGCAAGGGGTCGACGCCGACGGCCTGCCCGATGTCGTTCATCTGCGAGGGGATGTCTATGGCTCCGGAGCGGATGTCGATGTGGACCTTGCTGGCCTCGGCGATGTGCCCGAGGTCGGCGATCAGCCCGTCGCTGACGTCGCACATCGCGGTGGCGCCGAGCCCGGCGGCCGCGGGACCGGCGTGGTACGGAGGCTCGGGGCGGCGGTGGGCCTCGACGAAGGCGCGGGGCGAGCGGAAGCCCCGGGAGAGCACCGCGTACCCGGCCGCGGACCAGCCCAGCCAGCCGGTCACCGCGATCAGGTCGCCGGGTTGCGCGCCGGCACGTGTGACCGGCTCGTGGTTGCGCAGATCGCCGAGCGCGGTGATCGACACCATGATCGTGTCACCGCGCACCACGTCGCCGCCGACGACGGCGGCCCCGGCGACCTGGCACTCGTCGCGCAGGCCGTCCATCAGCTCGGTGGGCCAGGTCACCGGCAGCTCGGTGGGGACGACCAGGCCGAGCAGCAGCGCGGTCGGCACCGCGCCCATGGCGGCGATGTCCGCGAGGTTCTGGGCGGCCGCCTTGCGGCCCACGTCGTACGCCGTGGACCAGTCCCGGCGGAAGTGCCGCCCCTCCAGGAGTATGTCGGTGCTCGCCACGACCCTGCGGTCGGGGGCGGCGACCACGGCGGCGTCGTCGCCGGGACCGACCCGGACCGCCGGGGTGGTGGTGAGACGGGAGGTGAGCTCCCTGATGAGCCCGAACTCCCCGAGCTCACCGACAGTGCCCTTCATCGGCCTTTCGCCCCTTCTGTCCCTGTACGTTCCCGGTCGCGCGTCAACGCGGTCCTCGCTACGGTCGAGGTGACCGTCAACTTCCGTCCTACCTGCACCCCGGCGCGCACGTCACGGTCTTCCCGGGTCTCCCCGCGGCGCGTGACGACGCGATACCGTGGCGTTCCTTTCCCCCACATGATCCTCGTGGCCGCCCTGGAGGTTCCGTGGTACAGGCGTACATCCTGATCCAGACGGAGGTCGGCAAGGCGTCGACCGTCGCCGAGACGATCGGCAAGATCCCTGGGGTGATCCAGGCCGAGGACGTGACGGGGCCGTACGACGTCATCGTGCGCGCCCAGGCCGGCACAGTGGACGACCTGGGCCGCATGGTGGTCGCGAAGGTCCAACAGGTGGACGGCATCACACGCACGCTGACCTGCCCGGTCGTGCATCTGTAGCCCCCGTCTACCCTTGGCCGGTGAGCTTCTTCCGTCACCGGCTTCTCGGCCTGCCCGTTCTCGCCGCGCTGATCACCGCCGCGGGCTGTTCCCCAAGCGACGACAGCGCCACCGTGGCGGTTCCCAGCCCGCGGCCGTCGGTTGCGAAACTGTGCCGGAGTCTGGACAGGGAACTGCCTGGGAAAGTGGACGGACTGAGCCGCGAGGACCCCAGGCCCGCATCCGCACTGACCGCGGGCTGGGGAAGCCCGGCGATCATACTGCGCTGCGGTGTCCCGCGGCCCGCCGCGATGGACGATCCGGAGGCCGACGGGGCCGAGGTGAACGGCGTGGGCTGGCTGCTCCAGAAGCAGCAGGACGGTTCGTTCCGCTTCACGACCACGCTGCGCCTGGCCTATGTGGAGGTGACGATCCCCGCGAAGCGGACGGACCACGGGGTGGCGCCGCTGGTCGATCTGGCCCCGGCCGTGAAGAAGGCGATCCCCGAGGGGATCGCCGACTGAGGGCCTGACCTGCGCGGAGGGGGGGGGGGGGGGAGGGGTGGGTGGGGCCCCCCCCCCCCTCCCCCCCCCCACCCCAACCC
>NZ_JBQRUW010000046.1:0-25935 GCF_052663305.1 Streptomyces cyslabdanicus | reverse complement strand
TTGGGGGGGGAGGGGGGGGGGTGTGGGGGGGGGGGGGGGGGGGTTGGTGGGGGGGGGGGGGGGGGGGGGAGGCACCTGTTCTCCCCCCCCCCCCCCCTCCGCGTACGCGCTCAGCGCAGGCCGGTCGAGCGGTGCAGCGCCGCCTGGATCAGCCGGTCCACCAGTTCCGGGTAGCCGATCCCGCTCGCCTGCCACATCTGCGGGTACATCGAGATGGGCGTGAAGCCGGGCATGGTGTTGATCTCGTTGATCACGAACTCGCCGTCCTCGGTGAGGAAGAAGTCCGCGCGGACCAGGCCCTCGCAGGAGGCCGCCTCGAACGCCTCCACCGCGAGCCGCCGCACCTCGGCGGTCTCCTCCTCGGTCAGCGGGGCGGGCACGATGCCGGGCGTGGAGTCGATGTACTTGGCCTCGAAGTCGTAGTACGCGTGCGCCTCGGGCGGCGGGATCTCGGCCGGTGCGGAGGCCCGCGGGCCGTCCTCGAACTCCAGCACCCCGCACTCGATCTCACGACCGCGCAGCGCCGCCTCCACGAGCACCTTCGGGTCGTGCCGCCGGGCTTCCTCGACCGCCTCGTCCAGGCCGGAGAGGTCGTCGACCTTGGTGATGCCGATCGACGAACCGGCGCGTGCGGGCTTCACGAACAGCGGCCAGCCGTGCTCGCCGGCGAAGTCGACGATCTTCTTGCGGGCGGCGGACGGGTCCCGCGCCCACTCGCGCGGCCGGATCACCACGTACGGGCCGACCTTGAGCCCGAAGGAGGTGAACACCCGCTTCATGTACTCCTTGTCCTGGCCGACGGCCGAGGCGAGCACGCCCGAGCCCACGTACGGCACGCCGGACAGCTCCAGGAGGCCCTGGAGGGTGCCGTCCTCGCCGTAGGGGCCGTGCAGCACCGGGAAGACCACGTCGACCTCGCCGAGCGCCTTGGGCACCGAACCGGGCTCGCTGTAGACGACTTCACGGTTGGCCGGGTCGACGGGGAGCACCACGCCACCCTCCGCGGAGTCGGCGAGTTCCTCGACGCTCGGGGTGCGGCCCTCGGTGATGGCCATGCGCTCCGGCTCGTCGGCGGTCAGGGCCCAGCGGCCGTCGCGGGTGATGCCGATCGGCAGGACCTCGTACTTGGTCCGGTCGATGGCGCGCAGCACCGCGCCCGCGGTGACCACGGAGATCCCGTGTTCGGAGCTGCGGCCGCCGCACACGACGGCCACGCGGGGCTTGCGGGACGGCTGCTCGGGGCTCTGGGGGAGGTTCTCGGTGCTCATATCGCGACGAGAGTACCCGCTGGTATCCGCGGCGTCAGTGCCCGCCCGGGCACCGTCGCTCAGCGTCGCACGGACGGTCGCGCAACGTGATGCGGACGGCCGAACGGCGCCGGTTTCAGCGGCGTTCGGGCTTGGCGCTGCGCGACATCAGCTCCCGGAGGGCCACCACGGGCGGCTTGGCCTCGTGCACGATGCCGACGACGGTCTCCGTGATGGGCATGTCGACGCCGTGCCGGCGGGCCAGATCCAGCACCGACTCACAGGACTTGACACCCTCGGCGGTCTGCTTGGTGACCGCGATGGTCTCCTGGAGGGTCATGCCCTTGCCGAGGTTGGTGCCGAAGGTGTGGTTGCGCGACAGCGGCGACGAGCAGGTGGCCACCAGGTCGCCGAGTCCGGCCAGTCCGGAGAAGGTCAGCGGGTCGGCGCCCAGGGCCATGCCGAGGCGGGTGGTCTCGGCGAGGCCGCGCGTGATGAGCGAGCCCTTGGCGTTGTCGCCGAGCCCCATGCCGTCCGCGATGCCGACGGCCAGACCGATCACGTTCTTGACGGCGCCGCCGAGTTCGCAGCCCACCACGTCGGTGTTGGTGTACGGCCGGAAGTACGGGGTGTGGCAGACGGCCTGCAACCGCCGGGCCACCGCCTCGTCGGTGCACGCGACCACGCCGGCGGCCGGCATGCGGGCGGCGATCTCCCGGGCCAGGTTGGGCCCGGTGACGACGGCGATGCGGTCGGCGCCGACCTTGGCGACGTCCTCGATCACCTCGCTCATCCGCATGGCCGAGCCGAGTTCGACGCCCTTCATCAGGGAGACGAGGACCGTGTCGGGGGCGAGCAGCGGCACCCATGCGGCGAGGTTCGCCCGCATGGTCTGCGAGGGGATGGCGAGCACCGTGAAGTCGGCGTCGCGGGCGGCCTCGGCGGCGTCGGCCGTGGCCCGCAGGTTGTCCGGGAGTTCCACTCCGGGCAGGTAGTCGGGGTTGGTCCGGGTGGAGTTGACCGCGTCGACGAGCTCGGCACGGCGGGCCCACAAGGTCACCTCGCAGCCGGCGTCGGCGAGGACCATGCCGAAGGCGGTGCCCCACGATCCGGTACCGAAGACGGCCGCCTTGACCGGCTTGCTCACGTGCCCTGCCCCTCTTCCTGTACGGACTCCCGCTCGGCCGGCCCGCGCTGCGCGACCGGCACGGTCCTGCCCTGCGTCTGCTCCTCGGTGCGGCGGCGCTGCTCGATCCGCTCCCGGCGCGGATCGTACGGCTCGGCGGGCGCCTTCTCACCGCGGATCTGCTCCAGCTGGCGGGTGATGGCGGCCATGATGACCTCGGTGGCCTCCTTCAGCAGCTCCGGAGTCATCTCCTGGTCGTAGAAGCGGGAGAGGTCCACGGGCGGCCCGACCAGCACGTGGTGGGTCTTGCGGGGCAGCAGGTCGGGCTTCTTGGCGTAGGGCGGCAGCAGTTCGTTGGCGCCCCACTGGGCGACCGGAATCACCGGGCACTTGGTCTGGAGGGCGACCCGGGCGGCGCCGGTCTTGCCGGTCATCGGCCAGCCGTCGGGGTCGCGGGTGAGGGTGCCCTCGGGGTAGAAGGCGACACACTCGCCGCGCTCCACGGCGTCGATGGCGGCCCGGAACGCGCTCAGCGCGTCCGTGCTCTCGCGGTAGACGGGGATCTGCCCGGTGCCGCGCATCGCGGCACCCACCAATCCCTTCTTGAAAAGCCCGCTCTTCGCCAGGAATCGCGGTACGCGCCCGGTGTTGTACTGAAAGTGGGCGTACGCGAAGGGATCGACGTGCGAATTGTGGTTCACCACGGTGATAAATCCGCCGTCGGCCGGAATGTGCTCCATTCCGCGCCAGTCCCGCTTGATCAGAACCACCAGTGGCGGTTTGCAGATCACCGCTGCGAAGCGATACCAGAAGCCGATTCTGCGGCGGGGCACGCGGACACCTTCCTCTAGGGCCTGGGGGCCGCACAAGTGTCGCCCCAGGCCGCCTGTCTGTCGAGGACACCGTACGCCCGCACGTCACCCGAAAGCGCCCTTGGAAGGGGCTTCGCGCCCCTGCCCCGTCCGGACCGCCGGACGGTCCAGGGGACGCCCGGGAGACAATGACGACCACACGAGAGGGGCGGAACGCCGGTGCAGTGGACCTTGGTCATCCCCCTGAAGCCCCTGACCCGGGCCAAGAGCAGGCTGTCGGACACCGCCGGCGACGGGGTGCGTCCCGGCCTGGCCCTCGCCTTCGCCGTGGACACGGTGGCGGCCGCGCTGGCCTGCCCCGCCGTGGCGGATGTGGCGGTCGTCACGGACGACGCTCAGGCCGGGCGGGAGCTGGCGGCACTGGGCGCGCGGATCGTCGCCGACGAGCCGGGGACCGGACTGAACGCGGCCCTCGCGCACGGAGCGGCGGTGGTGCTGACCGCGCGCCCCCGAAGCCCGGTGGCGGCCCTGAACGCCGATCTCCCCGCGCTGCGGCCGACGGAATTGGCCCGGGTCCTGGAGGCGGCCGGACAATTCCCGCGGGCATTTCTCGCGGATTCCGCGGCCATCGGCACGACATTGCTGGCGGCGTCCCCCGGTCATCCGCTGCTCCCGGCTTTCGGTGCCGACTCCCGGGCCCGCCACCGGGCGTCCGGCGCGGTGGAACTGTCCCTGGACGCGGTGGAATCCGTGCGCCGGGACGTGGACACCGGGCAGGATCTGCGGGCGGCCCTGGCCCTCGGCGTGGGGCCGCGGACGGCCGCCGCCGCGGCGCGGCTGCCCGCCGTGGGGAAGTAGGCTGCCGTCATGCAGGCGACCGCATACACGTACGACCCCGAAAGCCGCAGCGGGCAGGTGCTCCTGGACGACGGCACCCCGGTTCCCTTCGACGCGCCGGCGTTCGACGCGGGCGGTCTGCGGCTGCTGCGGCCGGGACAGCGGGTGCGGATCGAGACCGCGGGCGAGGGGAACGGCCTGCGGATCACCCTGGTGACGCTGCAGACCTTCTGAGCAGGCAGGAAGCCCGTCCGGGCGGGCACGAGAGGCCGCACGGCCGGCGGAAAGTGCCCGAACACGCCGCGGGCCGGGCTCCCTCGGGAGTCCGGCCCGGCGCGTGAGTGGCCCTGCGCCGCTACTTGCCGCGGGCGGTGGTCTTCTTGGCGGTGGTCTTGCGGGCGGTCGACCTCTTGGCGGGGGCCTTCTTGGCCGTCACCTTCTTCGCCGGTGCCTTCTTGGCCGTGGTCTTCTTGGCGGCGGCCTTGGTGGTCTTGGCGGCCGCCGTGGTCTTCTTCGCCGCCGCGGTCGTCTTCTTCGCGGTGGTCTTCTTCGCCGCCGCGGCCGTCTTCTTCGCGGTGGCCTTCTTCGCCGCCGCGGTCGTCTTCTTCGCCGCGGCCTTCTTGCCGACGGCCTTGGCAATGGTGGCGGACGGGCCGGAGAGGCTGCCCTTGGGCGCCTTCTTGACCGCGATGTCATGCTTCGGAAGCTTCTTCGAGCCGCTCACCAGGTCCTTGAAGCCCTGGCCGGCCCGGAAGCGCGGAACGGAGGTCTTCTTGACCCGCACCCGCTCACCCGTCTGCGGGTTGCGCGCGTAACGGGCGGGACGGTCGACCTTCTCGAAGGACCCGAAGCCGGTGACCGAGACCCGGTCTCCCGCGACGACCGCGCGGACGACGGCGTCCAGTACCGCGTCCACCGCATCGGCGGCCTGCTGGCGGCCGCCCATCTTGTCGGCAATCGCTTCTACGAGCTGCGCCTTGTTCACGTCTTCCCCTTCGGAGACCTTGCCGGAACGAAAGTGTTCAAGCGTTTTCGCACGTTAGGCAGATATATACCGCAAATCAAACACGAAACGGGCTAATCACCCTTGTGCCGCAACGGACTCGACGGCCTTGGGCTGTTCAGCCTTCCTCCCCGGGGATTCGCCCCTGGTCGAGGTCTGCCGTGAACCGCTCCAGACGCCTTGTCGCACCGGCGAGATCGTGCTTGGCCGCGGCCGTAATGACCAGCAGCTTCCGGGTCAGCGCCATCCGTACGCTCTCCGGGACTTGCAGTGCGCGCACTCTTTCGTGCGCTTCCTTGAGCTGGGCCGCGACCGCCACATAGAGCTCGAGTTGGCCGTCGTTGTCCATGCACAGATTGTGCCATCTGGGGCGAGTTGTCGCCTGCGCTGGGGGGCAACTGAGGCCGGTGACGGCCCTCCGGGGCGCCGCGCCGGGCAGGGCCCGGAACCTCGCCCTCCACCGCAACAACCCCATTGACGTGGGAAGTTGAGCGTCCCGACGGCGGTGCGCCGGCTGGTACGAGCATCAAAACAGCTGTACCCCCGATCGCCTCGATCGGGGGTACAGAAGGGTCTCACAGTGGCCGAAAGTCGACTTGCCACGGCGCCGGAGAGCGGGTCCGGGCTCAGCGGTCGATCATCGGCCGGGGCCGTGGATCAGACCGGCAGGGTGCGCGGCTTGAAGGCCGGGCGCTTCGCCTCGTACGCGGTGATGTCGGCTTCGTTCTGGAGGGTGATGGAGATGTCGTCCAGCCCGTTCAGCAGGCGCCAGCGGGAGTTCTCGTCCAGCTCGAAGGGGGCGGTGATCCCCTCGGCGCGCACCTCGCGGGCGACCAGGTCGACGGTCACCTCGGCCTCGGGGTCCTTCTCGACGAGCTCCCACAGCGCGTCCACGGCCCGCTGCTCCAGGACCACCGTGAGCAGACCGTTCTTCAGCGAGTTGCCCCGGAAGATGTCCGCGAAACGGGAGGAGATCACGGTCTTGAAGCCGTAGTTCTGCAGCGCCCAGACGGCGTGCTCGCGGGAGGAGCCGGTGCCGAAGTCGGGGCCGGCGACCAGGACCGTGGCGCCCTGGCGCTCCGGGCGGTTGAGCACGAACTCGGGGTCCTTGCGCCAGGCCTCGAACAGCCCGTCCTCGAACCCGTCGCGGGTGACCTTCTTGAGCCAGTGGGCGGGGATGATCTGGTCGGTGTCGACGTTGCCGCGGCGCAGCGGGACGGCCCGGCCGGTGTGGGTGGTGAAGGCTTCCATGGTTCTCAGACTCCAGCGGGCGTGGGGGCGTCGGACAGGTCGGCCGGGGAGGCCAGGTGGCCGAGGACCGCGGTGGCCGCGGCGACCTGCGGGGAGACCAGGTGCGTACGGCCGCCCTTGCCCTGCCTGCCCTCGAAGTTGCGGTTGGAGGTGGAGGCGGAGCGCTCGCCGGGGGCCAGCTGGTCGGGGTTCATGCCCAGGCACATCGAGCAGCCCGCGTGCCGCCATTCGGCGCCGGCGTCCTTGAAGACCACGTCCAGGCCCTCGGAGACCGCCTGGAGGCCCACGCGCGCGGAGCCCGGGACGACCAGCATCCGTACGCCGTCGGCGACTTTGCGGCTCCGCAGGATCTCGGCGGCGGCGCGCAGGTCCTCGATGCGGCCGTTGGTGCAGGAGCCTACGAAGACGGTGTCCACGCTGATGGAGCGCAGCGGCTGCCCGGCCTCCAACCCCATGTATTCCAGGGCCTTTTCGGCGGCCATGCGCTCCGATGCGTCATCGTACGAAGCCGGGTCGGGGACGGCCGCCGAAAGCGGGGCACCCTGCCCGGGGTTGGTACCCCAGGTGACGAACGGGGACAGTTCGGCGGCGTCGATGACCACCTCGGCGTCGAAGACGGCGTCGTCGTCCGAGCGGAGGGTCCTCCAGTACGCGACCGCGGCGTCCCAGTCGGCGCCCTCGGGGGCGTGGGGGCGGCCCTGGAGGTAGGCGAAGGTGGTCTCGTCGGGGGCGATCATGCCCGCGCGGGCGCCGGCCTCGATCGACATGTTGCAGATGGTCATGCGGGCCTCCATCGAGAGCTTCTCGATGGCGGATCCGCGGTACTCCAGGACGTAGCCCTGGCCGCCGCCGGTGCCGATCCTCGCGATGATCGCCAGGATCAGGTCCTTGGCCGTGACGCCGTCGGGCAGTTCGCCGTCGATGGTGATCGCCATGGTCTTCGGGCGGGCCATCGGCAGGGTCTGGGTGGCGAGCACGTGCTCGACCTGGGAGGTGCCGATGCCGAAGGCCAGCGCGCCGAAGGCGCCGTGCGTGGAGGTGTGCGAGTCGCCGCAGACGACGGTGGTGCCCGGCTGGGTCAGTCCCAGCTGCGGTCCCACCACGTGGACGACGCCCTGCTCGACGTCGCCCAGCGGGTGCAGCCGGACGCCGAAGTCGGCGCAGTTCTTGCGCAGCGTCTCCAGCTGGGCGCGGGAGACGGGGTCCGCGATGGGCTTGTCGATGTCGAGGGTCGGGGTGTTGTGATCCTCGGTGGCGATGGTCAGATCGAGCCTGCGCACGCCGCGGCCGCTCTTGCGCAGGCCGTCGAAGGCCTGGGGACTGGTCACCTCGTGCAGCAGGTGCAGATCGATGAAGAGGAGGTCGGGCTCGCCCTCGGCGCGCCGGACGACGTGGTCGTCCCAGACCTTCTCCGCGAGTGTCCTACCCATCGCTTTCCCTCCGGCCGGACACCGAAGGCGCCGGCCCAACTAGAGATCTTGAGGATGCGGCACCCGCGCCCCCTCCGGGCGTCCGCCGCCGAGCCCGCCGGTCCACGGGCCGTTGTGACTTCCAGAGTGGCGTGTTCCACGGAAAATTGAACTTGCGTTTCACAGAGTGAGACGCAAGTATCGTTTCATGGACAACAGTAGCGGCGTCGGCGTTCTGGACAAGGCAGCCCTCGTCCTGAGCGCTCTGGAGTCCGGTCCGGCCACCCTCGCGGGTCTGGTCGCGGCCACCGGACTGGCACGACCCACGGCCCACCGGCTGGCCGTGGCGCTGGAACACCACCGCATGGTGGCGCGCGACATGCAGGGCCGGTTCATCCTCGGCCCGCGCCTCGCGGAACTGGCCGCGGCCGCGGGCGAGGACCGCCTGCTGGCCACCGCCGGGCCGGTGCTCACGCACCTGAGGGACGTGACGGGCGAGAGCGCGCAGCTCTACCGCCGCCAGGGCGACATGCGTATCTGCGTCGCCGCGGCCGAGCGCCTGTCCGGCCTCCGGGACACCGTCCCGGTCGGCTCCACGCTCACGATGAAGGCGGGCTCCTCGGCGCAGATCCTGATGGCCTGGGAGGAGCCGGAGCGGCTCCACCGCGGCCTCCAGGGCGCCCGCTTCACGGCGACGGCCCTGTCGGGCGTACGGCGCCGCGGCTGGGCCCAGTCGATCGGCGAGCGCGAGCCGGGCGTCGCGTCCGTGTCCGCGCCCGTGCGCGGCCCCTCCAACCGCGTGGTGGCCGCCGTCTCGGTCTCCGGGCCCATCGAGCGCCTCACCCGCCACCCCGGCCGTATGCACGCCCAGGCGGTCATCGACGCCGCCGCCCGCCTCTCGGAGGCGCTGCGCCGCGCCGGCTGATCCTTTTCCTCTACCGCGCTCCCCGGGCGCGGGCCCGCCTCAACGCCGCGGCGGGCCCGCGCCCGGCCTCGCTTCTCCTCCCAGGCCCTGCGCCCGGCTGTCCTCCCCCGAGCCCCCACCCGGTCCCGCCCCGCCCGCGGACCGGCGAGGCGCGGCCGGGCCGAGGCGGCGGGCCCCGTGCGGCCCGCCCGCCGCACCGCCGCCCGGCCCTCCCGTCGACGCGGCCTTCGGGGACGCCCGCCGGGCGAGCCCCGGGCGCTCAGGGCTTTCGCAGCCGGTCGGCCGCCCGCTCTCCTCGGCGGCCCACGGGCACGACCCCGGTGGCCCTGCCCAGACCCGACTCGGGCATGTTCACGTAGACGGATTCATAGGACCCGGCCGGGACGACATAGGTCTCGTGCCAGAAGCCGACCTTGCCCCTCCCCTCACGCAGCCGCCGATTGAAGGCGGCCCAGGCCGGACGGTGCTTCCTGTCGGGCGCGGCGGCGTAGGCGAGAAGCTTCTCCCTCGACTCCCAGTACTGCGCGTACCCCACCTCACGGAGCCCGCCCAGGCGGGACTCGTAGCCGAGGAGTCCGCTGTCCCGGTCGTCGACGAGCTCCGCGAGCATCGGCCCCATCGCCCTGACCACCGGCCACCAACTGCGCACCGCGGCGAAGCTGTTGATCCGCACCCCGATGAGGAAGACGACCATCTCCCCCTCGCTCGCGGCGGTCATGCGTCCTTCGATCGGCTTCACGCTCATGCCGTCCCCCCACTCCCGTCCGTCCGGCCCCTCGCCGGAAACGAGGCCATTGGATAGCTCCACTATCCATGCTTGGATAGTGGCACTCCCCAACGGGAGGGCGCAAGAGGGCGCGGAGAGAAGGGGCGCGGAGCGGAATGCGACTGGCGGAGCTGAGCGCACGCAGCGGCGTCTCCACGGCGACGATCAAGTTCTATCTGCGCGAGGGGCTGCTGCACCCGGGCCGCCGGGTCACGGCCACCCAGGCCGACTACGACGAGGGGCACCTGCGGCGGCTGCGGCTGGTGCGCGCGCTGATCCAGGTGGGGCGCATCCCGGTGGCCTCGGCCCGGGACGTACTGGCGGCCCTGGCGGACGAGAAGCTGGGCCCCAACGAACGACTGGGCACCGCCACATGGGCGCTGCCGCACCGCCCGGCGCCCGACGAGACCGATCCCGCCGTCGAGGCCGCCCGGCGCACGGCCGACGAACTCATGGACCGCCTCGGCTGGGGCTGCGGCCCCACGTCCGACCCGCTCCCCACGGCGCCGGCGCGCGGAATGCTGGTGACCGCGATCGCCGCGCTCTCCCGGCTCGGTTACCCGTGCTCCGCCGAGGACTTGGAGCCGTACGGGCGCGCGGCGGAGCGGATAGCCGTCACCGACCTGGACATGGTGGAGCGTTACGGAACTCCGGACGAGCAGGTGGAGGCCGCGGTGGCACTGACGGTGCTGTACGAGCCGGTCGTGCTCAGCCTGCGCCGGCTGGCGGAGGTCGAGGAGTCGCACCGTCGGTTCGGCGAGGAGTGACAGGGAGTCCCGGCACGCCGAAGGGCCCTCTCGTAAGAGAGGGCCCTTCGGGTTTGTACCCCCGACCGGATTCGAACCGGCGCTACCGCCTTGAGAGGGCGGCGTGCTAGGCCGCTACACAACGGGGGCGTGGACACTGCGTTTCCGCAGGTCCGAGCTGGTCTACCTGGACTCGAACCAAGACTAACTGAACCAGAATCAGTCGTGCTGCCAATTACACCATAGACCAATGATGGTTTAGACCAGTCGTACCCCCGACCGGATTCGAACCGGCGCTACCGCCTTGAGAGGGCGGCGTGCTAGGCCGCTACACAACGGGGGCCTTGATCCCTGGAACACACCTGGGATCCGTACCCCCGACCGGATTCGAACCGGCGCTACTGCCTTGAGAGGGCAGCGTGCTAGGCCGCTACACAACGGGGGCTTGCGGATCAGATCCGCGGTGCAGATGAGCTCTGCGAGCTGGCCTACCTGGACTCGAACCAAGACTAACTGAACCAGAATCAGTCGTGCTGCCAATTACACCATAGGCCACTGGAAGGCAAGACCCTTTGGGGATCCTGTTCTAGTGTTGCACCCGCGGTTCCGGACCTTCGGCCCGCGCCCCGCGGCGCAGGAAGAACATTACCCGAAGGTGGACGGGGCTCCAAAACGAGTATCGGCGCCGAGGATCGCGGGCAGTTCGGCGAGTGAGGCGATGCGGTGCCGCCCGGCGCCGTCGTGGCCGTCGGCGTCCACACCCACACGGTCGATCCAGACCGACACCAGCCCGGCCTCGGCGGCGCCCCGCCCGTCGATCTCCGGGTGGTCGCCGACGTACGCCACCTGGTGCGGGCCGAGTTCCAGGGCCTCGCAGGCCGCGTGGAACGCCCGTGGCTCCGGCTTGGACACCCCGAGCTCCGCGGCGCACAGGACGGCCTCGAAGCGGTCGCGCACGCCGAGGACGCGCAGCTTGCGCTCCTGGACGTGGACGCTGGAGTTGGACAGCACGGCGTGCCGGTGGCTGGCGGCGAGCGCGTCCAGGACGGGCAGCACGTCCGGGAAGAGCGCCCAGGCGGCCTCGTAGTGGCCCAGGTAGCGCTCGAACCACGCGTCGGTCTCGTCGTCGGTCAGCTCCGGCCGGGCGAGGAAGACCCGCACCCGGTCCCGCCGCTGCCCCTCGAAGGTCGCCTCCCCCGCCGAGAACCGCGCCCACTGCGCGTCGGTGATCCGCCGCCAGTGCGCCAGGGCCTCCTCCACGGTCCCGTACCCGTCCAGCAGCCCCTCGGCCACCAGGTGCGCCCGCATGCCGGCCCGATCGGCGGCGGTGTAGTCGAAAAGGGTGTCGTCGACGTCCCAGAGCACGGCTTCGATCGGCATGTCACCGACAGTACCGCCTGCCGCGGATCGCCCTTCGGATCATTCGGAACCGGGTGCCGTGATCCGGAAGGAGCTGCCGTTGCGCGGGCCGAGCCGGGCATGGACGGACATCCGCCGGCCGCCGTCCCCGGTCGGGACGTCCCTGCCGGCCTCGGCGAGTCGGGCCCGGCTCTGCCCTCGGTACCGGAAGTACACGCTGACATGGTGAACACCCGACGTCACGGCGATGTCCGTGGTGCCCCACTTCGCCGCGTGCTCGGTACCGTCGATTTCGATGACGGGCCGGGTGAAGAGGTGGTGGAACCATGCCGCGACAGGTGACGCCTGGACGGTGACGACGAAATGTGCCGACGGGTCGACCATGGGGCGATGTTAACCCTGCCGCGGCCGGGCCGTACGGGACAGGGCGGCAGCCTCCGCAGAGGCTGCCGCCCTGTCGGGTGGCTCAGGCGCCGCGCACGCCGCCGGGTTCGTTCACGCCGCCAGCTTCGCCAGCGCCGCGTCGATGCGGGCCAGGGTCTTCTCCTTGCCCAGGACCTCGAGGGACTCGAAGAGGGGCAGACCGACCGTGCGTCCTGTGACGGCGACACGGACCGGCGCCTGGGCCTTGCCGAGCTTGAGACCGTGGGCCTCGCCGGCGGCCAGGACGGCCTCCTTCAGGGAGTCGGGGGAGGTCCAGTCGGCCGCCTCCAGCTTCTCCCGGGCGGTGCGGAGCAGGGCGTCCGAGCCCTCCTTCATCGCCTTGGTCCAGCTCGGCTCGTCGAAGACGGGCTCGGGCAGGAACAGGAAGTCCACGTTGTCCGTGATCTCGGACAGGACCTTCAGACGCGTCTGCGCCTGCGGGGCGATCGCCTGCCACCTGGTCTCGTCGAAGTCCTCCGGGGCCCAGGGGGCGGCCGGAGCCTGGAGCCAGGGACGGCAGCGCTCGGTGAAGTCCTTCACGTCGAGCAGGCGGATGTGGTCGGCGTTGATCGCCTCGCACTTCTTCAGGTCGAAGCGGGCCGGGTTGGGGTTCACGTCCGCGATGTCGAAGGCGGCGACCATCTCCTCGACGGAGAAGATGTCCCGGTCGGCCGACAGCGACCAGCCGAGCAGGGAGAGGTAGTTGAGCAGGCCCTCGGGCAGGAAGCCGCGCTCGCGGTAGAGGTTCAGCGAGGACTGCGGGTCGCGCTTGGAGAGCTTCTTGTTGCCCTCGCCCATCACGTACGGCAGGTGACCGAAGGCCGGGACCTCCTTGGCGATGCCCAGTTCCATCAGCGCCTTGTACAGGGCGACCTGGCGCGGGGTGGAGGAGAGCAGGTCCTCGCCGCGCAGGATGTGGGTGATCTCCATGAGCGCGTCGTCGACCGGGTTGACCAGGGTGTACAGCGGGGCGCCGTTGGCGCGGACGATGCCGTAGTCCGGGACGTTCTCCGGGGTGAAGGTCAGCTCGCCGCGGACCAGGTCGGTGAAGGTGATCGTCTCGTCGGGCATGCGGAAGCGGACGATCGGGGCGCGGCCCTGGGCCTTGTACTCCTCGACCTGCGCGGCGCTCAGGTCGCGGCAGTGGCCGTCGTAGCCGGACGGCTTGCCGGCCGCGCGGGCGGCCTCGCGGCGGCTGTCCAGCTCCTCCTGGGAGCAGTAGCAGTGGTAGGCGTGGCCGGCTTCGAGCAGCTTGTGGGCGACGTCCTGGTAGATGTCCATGCGCTGCGACTGCCGGTACGGCGCGTGCGGTCCGCCGACCTCGGGGCCCTCGTCCCAGTCGAAGCCCAGCCAGCGCATCGCGTCGAGCAGCTGGTTGTAGGACTCCTCGGAGTCGCGGGCCGCGTCGGTGTCCTCGATGCGGAAGACCAGCGTGCCCTGGTGGTGCCGGGCGAACGCCCAGTTGAACAGGGCGGTGCGGACCAGGCCCACGTGGGGGTTACCGGTGGGCGAGGGGCAGAAACGGACGCGTACGGGTGCGCTAGCCACGCTTGACAACCTTGTTGGTGAGAGTGCCGATGCCTTCGATGGTGACGGCGACCTCGTCGCCGACGCTGAGGGGGCCGACCCCTGCCGGGGTGCCCGTGAGGATCACGTCGCCGGGGAGCAGCGTCATGGCCTCGGAGATGTTGACGATCAGATCCTCGATGGGGTGGATCATCTCGCTGGTGCGGCCCAGCTGCCGCTGCTCGCCGTTGACGGTGAGCTGGATGGTCAGGTCGGCCGCGGCGCCGAGGTCGAGGTCCGTCTCCACCCAGGGGCCGAGCGGGCAGGAGGTGTCGAAGCCCTTGGCCCTGGCCCACTGCTTCTCGCGCCGCTGCACGTCGCGGGCGGTGACGTCGTTGGCGCAGGTGTAGCCGAAGATCACGTCCTTGACGCGCTCGCGCGGGACCTCGCGGCACATGCGGCCGACGACCACGGCCAGTTCGGCCTCGTGGTGCAGCTCCTGGGAGAAGGAGGGGTACTGGATCGGGTCGCCGGGACCGATCACCGAGGTGGACGGCTTGAAGAAGGCGAACGGCGCGTCGGGCACCTCGTTGCCGAGTTCACGTGCGTGCTCGGCGTAGTTGCGGCCGAAGGCCACGACCTTGTTGGGGAGCACCGGCGGCAGCAGCCGTACCTTGCTCAGCGGCACCTTCGTGCCGGAGAGCTCGAAGTCCGCGAACGGGATGCCCTTGATGATGTCGAGGACGAGCTCGTCCGGCTTGTCACCCTCGACCGCGCCGAAGGCGACGTTCCCGTCGATGGAGAACCTGGCGATGCGCACGGGTTGCTTGGCCCCTTGACTGAAGCGGCTGGATCTGACGCTCCAGGCTAACGCGGCCGGGCCCCGGACCTCGCGCCATTACGGCGCGCGGGGCATGGAAGAGGGGCGTCCTCGAGCGGGACGCCCCTGATCGCCGTCCGCGGGCGGACCGGGCGCTACTGCGCGGCGGCGGCCGCGACGGGCGCCTCCATGAGGATGGTCCGCCGGGGGTTGGCGGTCTGCGTGGGAAGGGAGACGGGGTGCTCCGGCAGCTCCGGCGTCGGCAGCGCGTCGGCTCCTTCGAGGTGCATCAGCGTCGTGCGCCGGGGGTTGGCTATGGTGCGGAACATCATCGTCGTCTTCACGGTTGTACGAGACCTTGTCGTCTACGGGCACCCGGGAGGTCCGCATGACCCCCGCTCGGGCGCGGGTTGTCGGATATGCCATCCCTGTAAAGCGTCAGGCTAAACATTCAATTCCCGGCCGAAGACGTGAAGAGCCTGTGTTGTCGGTGTGAGTTTCCTCACGACGGCCTCGACAATCCAGACAAATCCATGGTGCAGCCTTGATCGTCGAATCGGACATTGGGCCACTGAAGCCATCATTCCGCTCCCGATCATGGCGACTGGGACACCTCAAGTGACTCGCGGGTACGCAGCGAAATGTCCCCTATACGGGAGATCACTTTCCACATCGGGTAATGCGTCACTCACGGGCTGTCACGGTGGTCACAGCCTGGCCCACATGCCTTGTTGGAGATCCGGCACTGTGCTGGAATGCCACGGACCGCTGCAGGATCGAGCCGGCGCAGGGGGCGCAACGCAGCGCCGAGTGGCGGTGAGAAGGGGGAACCAGCGCCGGTCACTCACGACCATCAGGGAAGTGTGTTCAGGACGCTTCCCACAACGCCGACACCGTCCTTCCGCTCGCGCGGAGGGGCGCCTGGTCCAGAGGTTGCGACGCTAGTGCAGGGACGTTTCAAGAGGGATGGCAGCGCTTCGGCGGAGCCGGAGCCGCACGGCGGGACTGGCCCCATGGCCGTCAGCTCCTCGCCCCAGCACGCCCAGAACCCGGCCGCGGCCGGCGACGGCGCCGGACGCTCGGGCACGACCGGCCCGACCGGTGCGTCCGGGTCGTCGGATCCGGCTCCGGGGGCCAAGCAGACCGGCAGCCGGGGCCCGACGGGCCCCGGCTCGCGCATGGCCCTGCGCAACTGGCGCATCTCCACGCGTCTGGTCTCGCTGCTCGCACTGCCCGTGGTCGCCGCGACCACGCTGGGCGGGCTGCGTATCAACCAGAGCATGGACGACATCCAGCAGCTCGACAACATGAAGCTGCTGACGGAGATGACCAAGCAGGCCACCGAGCTGGCCGCCGCGCTCCAGGAGGAGCGCGACCAGTCCGCCGGCCCGCTGGCGCACCCCTCCAGCGCGAGCGCCATCACCATCAAGGGCTACCGGGACCGGACCGACCGGGCCCGGGACAACTTCGTCTCCGCGTCCGAGGAGATCGACGCCGCCAGCAAGAACGGCAACCTCCTCGGTGTCCGCGACACCCTCGTCGGTCTCGCCAGCGACCTCAACGGCCTCGGCAAGATCCGTAAGGACGCGTACCAGTCCAAGGAGAACTCGGCCCGGACGGTCGAGAGCTACCACCGGCTCATCACCGAGCTGCTCGCCCTCTCCCAGGACATGGCCGAGGCGACCAGCAACCCGCAGATGATCCAGCGCACGCGCGCCCTGGCCGCGTTCTCCTCCGCCAAGGAGTACGCCTCCGTCCAGCGCGCCGTCATCGCCGCCGCCCTACCGGCCAACAACACCAGCGCGGGCAGCCTCTCCGAGAACGACCGCCTCTACGCCCAGCAGGCGCTGGAGAGCCAGACCTCCGACCTCAACGGCTTCCGCAACATCTACGGGGACGGCTCCGAGGAGCTCATCAAGCCCATCGAAGAGGGCAACCCGACGATCCAGTCCGCGGACCTCTACGCCAAGCGCGTCCTGGACAACACCGACGGCCTGAAGCAGGCGAACAAGCGGTCCTACCGCGACTGGGTCGACGACAGCTCGACCAAGATCGAGCAGATGAAGAAGATCGAGCACACGCTGCTCGAGGAGATGGAGCAGAAGGCCCGCGAGCTGCGCAGCGCCACCGAGTACGACGCCATCGTCTCCGGTGTGCTGATCCTGCTCGTGCTCGGCGTGTCGCTGGTCGGCGCCTTCGTCGTGGCCCGCTCCATGATCCGCTCGCTGCACCGGCTCCAGGAGACCGCCACCAAGGTCGCCCAGGACCGTCTGCCCGAGCTGGTCCGCCAGCTGTCGGAGTCCGACCCGCAGGACGTCGACACGTCCGTGGAGTCGGTCGGTGTGCACTCCCGGGACGAGATCGGCCAGGTGGCCGCGGCCTTCGACGACGTGCACCGCGAGGCGGTCCGCCTCGCTGCCGAGCAGGCCCTGCTGCGGGGCAACGTCAACGCGATGTTCACCAACCTCTCGCGCCGGTCCCAGGGTCTGATCCAGCGCCAGCTGTCGCTGATCTCGGAGCTGGAGTCCCGCGAGGCCGACCCGGACCAGCTGTCCTCGCTGTTCAAGCTCGACCACCTCGCGACGCGTATGCGCCGTAACGGTGAGAACCTCCTCGTCCTCGCGGGTGAAGAGCCCGGCCGCCGCTGGACCCGTCCGGTCCCGCTGGTCGACGTGCTCCGCGCCGCCGCGTCCGAGGTGGAGCAGTACGAGCGCATCGAGCTGGCCTCGGTCCCCGGCACCGAGGTCGCCGGCCGGGTCGTCAACGACCTCGTGCACCTGCTCGCCGAGCTGCTGGAGAACGCGACGTCGTTCTCCTCGCCGCAGACCAAGGTCAAGGTCACCGGTCACGCGCTGCCGGACGGCCGGGTGCTGATCGAGATCCACGACACCGGTATCGGCCTGTCCCCGGAGGACCTCGCCGCGATCAACGAGCGGCTCGCCTCGCCGCCCACCGTGGACGTGTCGGTCTCCCGCCGCATGGGCCTCTTCGTGGTCGGTCGTCTGTCCCAGCGCCACGGCATCCGCATCCAGCTGCGCCCCTCCGACTCCGGTGGTACGACGGCTCTGGTCATGCTGCCCGTCGACGTCGCCCAGGGCGGCAAGAAGCCGGGCGCGGGCAAGCCCGGCGGCCCGTCCGCGGGCGGTCCGGCCGCCGCGGCCGCCGCCGCAGGCGCCGCCGCGGCCCGCCGCCAGGGCGGTCAGCAGGGCGGCGGGGCCCTCGGTGCGGGCGGTCAGCAGGGCGGGGCCGGCCGGCTCGGTGCCGGAGCCGCTCCGCGCGGCCAGGTCGGCGGCGGCCAGGGTCCGCGGGCCGCACTGCCCGGTGCCGGCCGCCAGGGCGGTCCGAACGGACCGCGCGGGCAGCAGGGTCCGGGGCAGCCTCAGCAGGGCCGCCCGGCCGGGTCGGGCATGGCCGGCGGGTTCGGCGGCCAGGCACCCGGCGGGCCGCAGAGTCAGCAGGCCCCCGGTGCGGGCGCGCCGCAGAGCTTCGGCGACGGCCGGCAGCCGGCCGCCCCGCAGGGCTTCGACGACGGACGCCGTCAGGACGTCTTCGGCGGCGCGCGCGGTGGCGTGCCCCCGCAGCGCGGGAACGGCGGGGAGCCGGGCCGGCAGCCGCAGCTGCCGCCGCGCGGTGGCCCGCGGGCCGAGCTGCCGGGCGGCAGCGGTCCGTCCCGCACGCAGGGCTGGGCCGACGAGAACGCTCAGGGCCGGGCCGCACTGGACGCGCCGCGCGGCCACGACGAGCAGGACCCGGCGCAGACCTCGCGCATGCCGCGGATCGACGACCGGCAGGGACCCGGCTCGACGGCGGACACCTCGGCGATCCCCCGCTTCGACGACCGGCAGGCACCGGGCTCCCCGGCGGACACCTCGGCGTTCCCCCGTCCCGACTTCGACGCGCCGCAGCCGGGCGCGGACGGCTCGCAGAACACAGGCCAGTTCACCCGCTCGGACGTCTACAATTCCGGCGCGCAGAACAACCCGGCCGACACGGGCCAGTTCGCCGCTCAGCAGGGCTACGACAACGGCTCCACCGGCCAGTTCGCGGCCCAGCAGGGCTACGACAACGGCTCCACCGGCCAGTTCGCGGCCCAGCAGGGCTACGACAACGGCTCCACCGGCCAGTTCGCGGCCCAGCAGGGCTACGACAACGGCTCCACCGGCCAGTTCGCCGCTCAGCAGGGCTACGACAACGGCTCCACCGGCCAGTTCGCCGCTCAGCAGGGCTACGACAACGGCTCCACCGGCCAGTTCGCCCAGCCCGGTCACGACAACGGAGCGGCCGGCCGGAACGCCCACCCGGGCGGCGCCGCCGACTTCGGCGGTCTGCGCGGGTCGGCTACCCAGCGGCCGCAGCAGCGTCCCGCACGCCCGGAACGGGGCAACGCGGGTGCCGCGCAGCAGCGGCCCGACGACGCCTGGGCGCTGCCTCCGGCCCCGGGTCCCGGCGACGGCCGTACGCCGCTGTTCGACACCCTGGAGACCAACTGGTTCCGCGGCGAACGGCAGCAGCAGAGCAGCGAACCGGCTCCGTCCTCGCCACAGCAGCAGCCGCAACAGCCGCCGCAGACTCCTGCGGCCCCCCAGCGTCCCGCAGCCTCCACCTGGCGCACCTCGCCGAACGACGACCTCGTTCGGCAGGCCGAGCGTGTCAGGCAGCCGGCCGCGGGCGGTGTCACCACCTCCGGCCTGCCGCGCCGGGTGCCCCGGGCAAACCTCGTCCCGGGCACGGCTCAGCAGCAACAGCACCAGAGCGGTCCGCAGGTCTCGCGTTCGCCAGACGACGTACGCGGCCGGCTGACCAATCTCCGTCGGGGCATCGCACAGGGCCGTCAGGCCGGTACCGGTCAGACGGGCAGTTTCCCGAGCCCCACTCACCAGCAGGAGCGTTAGTTGACCCCGATGAGCCAGGCGGCACAGAACCTGAACTGGTTGATCACCAACTTCGTGGACAACACCCCCGGGGTGTCCCACACCGTCGTGGTGTCCGCGGACGGACTCCTACTGGCGATGTCCGAAGGCTTCCCCCGCGACCGCGCCGACCAGCTCGCGGCCGTCGCCTCCGGACTGACCTCGCTGACCGCGGGCGCCTCCCGGATCTTCGAGGGCGGCACCGTGTCGCAGACGGTCGTCGAGATGGAGCGCGGCTTCCTCTTCCTGATGTCCGTCTCCGACGGGTCGTCCCTGGCGGTCCTGGCCCACCCCGAGTGCGACATCGGCCTCGTCGGCTACGAGATGGCGCTGCTCGTCGACCGCGCGGGGGCGGTCCTGACACCGGACCTGCGCGCCGAACTGCAGGGCAGTCTGCTGCACTGACCGGCTCCGGCACCATCCAACTCACCACATCACCGTCCGGCCGCCACCATCCCCCCACCGGCCCCGTCAGACGGCTTGACTGACCGACTTGCTGTCCCGCCCGGAGGATTCATGACCCCGCCCCCCGCCTCTCATGATCCGTACGCTGAGCCGTACGGGGATGAGGGCGACCAGCCGCTGGTACGTCCGTATGCGATGACCGGCGGCCGGACCCGGCCGCGCTACCAGCTCGCCATCGAGGCACTGATCAGCACGACGGCCGACCCGGCAGCGCTGATGGGACTGCTCCCGGAGCACCAGCGGATCTGCCACCTGTGCCGCGAGGTGAAATCCGTGGCCGAGGTCTCGGCGCTCCTCGCCATGCCGCTGGGCGTGGCCAGGATCCTCGTCGCGGACCTCGCTGAGGCCGGCCTGGTGGCCATCCACCAGCCGGGCGGGGACGAGAACAACGGTGGCGCTCCGGACGTGACGCTGCTCGAAAGGGTGCTCAGTGGACTTCGCAAGCTCTGACGCGGGCCGGGCGACGACGTCCGCGAAGATCGTGGTGGCGGGCGGCTTCGGCGTGGGCAAGACCACGTTCGTCGGCGCCGTCTCAGAGATCAACCCGCTGCGCACGGAGGCCGTGATGACGTCCGCTTCGGCGGGCATCGACGACCTCACCCACACCGGGGACAAGACCACCACCACGGTGGCCATGGACTTCGGCCGCATCACACTCGACCAGGACCTGATCCTGTACCTGTTCGGCACCCCCGGACAGGACCGCTTCTGGTTCATGTGGGACGACCTCGTCCGCGGCGCCATCGGCGCCATCGTCCTCGTCGACACCCGCAGGCTCGCCGACTGCTTCCCCGCCGTCGACTACTTCGAGAACAGCGGACTGCCCTTCGTCATCGCCCTCAACGGCTTCGACGGCCAGCAGCCCTACACCCCCGACGAGGTCCGCGAAGCACTCCAGATCGGCCCCGACGCCCCCATCATCACCACCGACGCCCGACACCGCGCCGACGCCAAGTCCGCCCTCATCACCCTGGTGGAACACGCCCTCATGGCCCGGCTGAGGTAACCAGGGCAACCGAAGTAGCCCTGAAGTCGGCAGCACCGTACGGCAGTTGTCGTAGATGCACCGGGGCCGGCTGTGTCCTTTGACACGGCCGGCCCCGGTGTTCATAACGTTTCGGCAGAGGAATCCCGTGGTACGGCCACGCGTCGCGCACATGTGATGCCGCTGTGCGCACGATTCCCCGGACTTTTGCCGGGGGTAGTTGTTTATGCCCGTTTTATCTGGGACGTGCGTCACGTGGAAGCATCCGTTTCCACTGTTTGGAAGAGCGCATGTTGACGTGCTGGAATGCCTGAACTACCCCATGGTCAAAGACGTACTCACCGGTAGTGGGCCGTCGATGGCGCGGACCGGGTTCTGAGACACTGCGGCACAACGTAGGTGCCGACCGCCGAGAGGTTGTTGGTCGAGTGAGGCGAAGCAAGAACGGCCCCGAGCCGTCGGCCCGGGGTAATTTCACCCCGCCGCCGCGCGGTACGGCGCCCGCGCACGTGCCCGGTTCGAAACCGACGGCCGCGCCCACCGCGAGCGGTGGCCGCCTCTCCCCGCGCAACTGGCGGGTGCCGACCCGGCTGAACGCGATCCTGCTCCTTCCCGTACTGGTCGGCCTGGTCATGGGCGGCTTCCAGGTCAACAGCTCCGTCAACACCTGGCAGAACGCCCAGGACGCCGAGCACACCGCACGTCTGGTGCGGGCCTCACTGGCCTACGCCGACGCCCTCTACCACGAGCGCGACGTCAGCGCGGCCCCGCTGCTCCAGGGCAAGGGCCAGAACGACCCGACCGTCACCCAGGCCCGCGAGCTGACCGACCAGGCCGCCGACGCCTTCGACCGGGCCGCGCAGTCCATGCCGCACAAGGCCGGCCTGGAACGCCGACTCAAGCTCTTCCGCGACACCGAGCCCGAACTCCAGCAGCTGCGTGCCGCGGCGTTCAGCTCCAAGCTGCCCGGTGTGCAGACCGAGGAGGGCTACGTCAAGGTCGCCCACCCGCTGATGGAGTTCGCCAACGAACTCGGCCTGGGTACCGGCAACATCACCTCCTACGGCCGTACCGTCTACGCCATCTCGCTGACCAAGGCCGCACTGTCGCTCGAGCGCTCGATCGGCATGCACCTGCTGATCAAGCCCGGCCCCAACGCGGAGGACCTGGCCGGCCAGCGGGTCGCCCTGTCCTCCTACGCCTACCTCGAGGGCGTCGCCGTCGAGGAGTACATCGGCGGCGGCACCCAGGAGGACGCGGACAAGCTGGACGCGCTGAAGCGGGAGATCCAGGCCAAGGCCACGGCCATGGCCGAGCAGGCCAAGGCCAAGGACCCCGGCTACGTGGCCCCGCCGGACGACCCGACCAAGATGGTCACCGCGCTGGCCACGCTGGGCGGCACGGACCCGGCCGAGCGCGCGGCACTGGCGCAGAAGGGCATCACGCCCGAGAACTGGTGGGCGGTCAACACCCTCAAGTTCGACGCCTACCGCCAGATCGAGTCGGACATGGCCGACACCGCGGTGAACGAGGCGGCCTCGATCGCCGACAACGCCAAGCAGTCGACGTTCATCACCGGCGCGGTCGTCCTGGTCGCCCTGCTCGCCGCGTTCCTCCTGGCCGCCCTGGTGGCCCGCCAGATGAGCCGCTCCATGCGCCGACTGCGCAACGCCGCCTTCGGCATCGCCGAGCAGCGCCTGCCGATGCTGGTCGACCAGCTCTCGCGCACCGACCCCGGCCGCGTCGACACCCGGGTCGCGCCGATCCCGATCACCTCGACCGACGAGATCGGCGAGGTCGCCCGCGCCTTCGACCAGGTGCACCGCGAGGCCGTCCGGCTCGCCTCCGAACAGGCCCTGCTGCGGGGCAACATCAACGCGATCTTCACCAACCTCTCGCGCCGCAACCAGTCGCTGATCGAGGGCCAGCTGACCCTGATCACCGACCTGGAGAACAACGAGGCCGACCCGGACCAGTTGGAGAACCTCTTCCGGCTGGACCACCTGGCGACCCGTATGCGCCGCAACGGCGAGAACCTCCTCGTCCTCGCCGGCGAGGAGCCCGGCCGCCGCTGGGACCAGCCGGTCCCGCTGGTCGACGTGCTGCGCGCCGCCTCCTCCGAGGTGGAGCAGTACGAGCGCATCGAGATGTCCGGCGTGCCCGAGGCCGAGATCCACGGCCGCGCGGTCACCGACCTCGTGCACCTGCTGGCCGAGCTGCTGGAGAACGCCACCACGTTCTCCTCGCCGCAGACCAAGGTCCGGGTCACCGCAACCCGGCTGCCCGACGGCCGGGTCATGATCGAGATCCACGACAAGGGCATCGGCCTGACCGCCGAGGACTTCGCGGACATCAACCACAAGCTGGCCAACCCGCCCACCGTGGACGCGGCGATCTCCCAGCGCATGGGCCTGTTCGTGGTCGGCCGCCTGGCCGACCGGCACGGCATCCGCGTACAGCTGCGCCCCTCCGGCGAGCAGGCCGGCACCACCTCGCTGGTCATGCTGCCGGACGCGATCACCCACGGCGGTGGCGGCGAACAGGCGCTGGACCGCGACGACTTCACCGTGTCGCAGATCATCCCGGAGCAGGAGCTCCAGGGCGAGGACTTCGGCGCTCCCCAGCCCATGCGTACCGCCGCGGAGCTCGGCTTCGACGACAGCCGGTACGCCGACGCCCCGGACGGCTCCCGGCAGTTGGACCCCGTCGGCCGCTCCCTCAAGCGCGAGGAGCGCCGCGCCGCCCTGGAGGCCCAGACGCACGACCGGCCTGCGGACCCGGAGACGGCCCAGCCGGCCGGGTTCCCCGACGAGCACACCGGGCAGCAGCCGGTGTACGACACAGGTCAGCCGCCGTTCCCCGAGCAGGGCGGGTACGACCCGCAGACGTCGTACGAGGAACCGCAGCACGCTGCGTACGACCAGCAGCAGACGGCCTACGACGAGCAGGGCGGCCCGTCGTACGACGAGGGGTACTACGCGCCGAACGGCGGTGCGCCGCAGGGCGATGCCTACTCGTCCAACGGCGGCTACCCCCACGCCGGTTATGCGGAGTCCGGGCAGCAGGAGCACGCGTCGGCGCACGCCGCGGCGCCGGAGGCGTACGCCGACTTCCAGGCGCAGCCCTACCAGGACGACTGGCCGCAGCCGGACGGTTACCAGAACGGCTACCCGGACCAGTACGCTCCGGAAGCGGAATCCCCGCAGGCCGCTGACGCGACCGAGGCGGACCGCGTAGGCTTCGAGCGTCCGGGACCGGCTCCCTCCGCCGTCCACGAGCTGACCGACGCCGGGCTGCCCCGCCGCGGATCCGTCGCGAGCGGTGCGAACGGCACGGGGCCCGTGGACGAGGAAGAACCGACCCACACTTCGGAGAGCGACGGCGACGGTTGGCGTTCGGCGAACGACAACCGCTGGCAGCAGGCCTCGCAGCTCCGCAAGCCCAAGGCAGGCGGGGTCACCACCTCCGGACTGCCGCGGCGCGTGCCCAAGGCCAACCTGGTCGAAGGCACCGCGGAATCAACCCCGCAGGGAGGCCCACAGGTCTCCCGCGCCCCCGAGGACATCCGGGGCAGGCTGAGCAACCTGCGCCGGGGCGTCCAGCGAGGACGCAACGCAGGAATTGACAAGAACGGTCAGGCCACAAGGAATGAACACAGTGGTCCTGACAGCACCTACAACCAGGAGCGTTAGTGTGAGCCCGATGAGCCAGGCGGCACAGAACCTGAACTGGTTGATCACCAACTTCGTGGACAACACCCCCGGGGTGTCCCACACCGTGGTGGTCTCCGCCGACGGACTCCTTCTGGCGATGTCCGAAGGCTTCCCCCGCGACCGCGCCGACCAGCTCGCGGCCGTCGCCTCCGGACTGACCTCGCTGACCGCCGGTGCCTCGCGCATCTTCGAGGGCGGCAGCGTGAACCAGACCGTTGTGGAGATGGAGCGGGGTTTCCTCTTCATCATGTCCGTATCCGACGGTTCGTCGCTCGCGGTTCTCGCACACCCCGAGGCGGACATCGGCCTCATCGGGTACGAGATGGCCCTTCTGGTGGACCGTGCGGGCACGGTCCTGACGCCGGACCTCCGTGCGGAGCTCCAGGGAAGCCTTCTCAACTAACAGACAGCCGGTGCGTTTTGGCGTCCCGGGGCCGTAAGGTTTCGGGACGCGGCTCCACATGGTGGGTGCCCGGCACAGTCGGAGGAGGAGAGAACGTGGCAACACTCCCAGGCGGTTCGCCTTCGGGTAACTGGTCGTACGGCCCCGCACAGGGCGCGGGCGACGGTTCGGCGAACCGGTACGGCTTTCCCTCCACCCCCCACCACCGGCAGCCATACACGCCGCAGGGCCCCGGTCCGTCTCCGTACGACCAGCCGCCCGCGCCGCGTATCCAGCCGGTGCAGCCGCAGCGACGCATCCCTGAACCGGCGCCCGCGGGGGCGTCGAACAACCCCCTGGTGCGCCCGTACGCCATGACGGGCGGACGCACCAGGCCGCGGTACCAGCTCGCCATTGAGGCACTGGTGCACACCACCGCGCAGCCGCACCAGATGCAGGGCCAGCTGCCCGAACATCAGCGGATCTGCCATCTGTGCCGCGAGATCAAATCGGTGGCCGAGATCTCGGCCCTGCTTTCGATCCCTCTCGGCGTGGCCAGGATCCTCGTCGCCGACTTGGCGGAGGCGGGCCTGGTCGCCATTCATCAGCCCGGCGGCGACGAGAACGCCGGTGGCCAGCCAGACGTGACACTGCTCGAAAGGGTGCTCAGTGGACTTCGCAAGCTCTAGCGGCGGTCCTTCCCGCTCCACCACCTCCGCAAAGATCGTGGTGGCGGGCGGCTTCGGCGTGGGCAAGACCACGTTCGTCGGCGCCGTCTCAGAGATCAACCCGCTGCGCACGGAGGCCGTGATGACGTCCGCTTCGGCGGGCATCGACGACCTCACCCACACCGGGGACAAGACCACCACCACGGTGGCCATGGACTTCGGCCGCATCACACTCGACCAGGACCTGATCCTGTACCTGTTCGGCACCCCCGGACAGGACCGCTTCTGGTTCATGTGGGACGACCTCGTCCGCGGCGCCATCGGCGCCATCGTCCTCGTCGACACCCGCAGGCTCGCCGACTGCTTCCCCGCCGTCGACTACTTCGAGAACAGCGGACTGCCCTTCGTCATCGCCCTCAACGGCTTCGACGGCCAGCAGCCCTACACCCCCGACGAGGTCCGCGAAGCACTCCAGATCGGCCCCGACGCCCCCATCATCACCACCGACGCCCGACACCGCGCCGACGCCAAGTCCGCCCTCATCACCCTGGTGGAACACGCCCTCATGGCCCGGCTGAGGTA
>NZ_JBQRUW010000045.1:0-130585 GCF_052663305.1 Streptomyces cyslabdanicus | reverse complement strand
TGATGCGGAGAAGTACGAGGGCGACCACAGGTGCCCGTGCATGATGGCGCGGTTGATCTGGCCGGCGAACTCTCCCCCAGCCTTCGGCCGGGAGGTACCCCCTGCCGTATCCGGCGGGCGGAAACGCCCTTGAGGCTGTTGACCAGCTTGGAGACGGTGACCTTGGGCGGGTAGTGCACCAGGAGGTGGATGTGATCGCGTTCGCCGTTGAACTCCTTCAGCTCCGCCTCGAAGTCCTCGCACACCTTGCGCATGATCTCTTCGCAGCGCGTCAGCATCTCGTCGTTGAAGACGCCGCGCCGGTACTTGGTCACAAAGACCAAGTGCACATGCATCGCCGAGACAACGTGCCTGCCACGCCTGTAGTCGTTCTCCTGATCCACGAGACCAATCGAAGTAGGGTCGTGGTCATGCAGCTCCGCTACAACTACCGGGCCTACCCGGACGCCTCCCAGCGCCGTGCGCTGGCGCGTGCGTTCGGGTGCGCCCGCGTCGTGTGGAACGACTGCCTGCGCGACCGGAAGGAAGCGCACGCGGCAGGACTGCCGTACCCGAAGTCGGCAGATCTGTCCCGACTGCGCATCACCCAGGCCAAGCGCACCGAAGAACGCGCCTGGCTCGCCGACGTGTCGGCGGTCGTCCTGCAACAGTCCCTGCGGGACCTGGACACCGCCTACCAGAACTTCTTCGACTCGATCAAGGGCAAGCGACAGGGCCACAAGGTCGGCCCGCCCCGGTACAAGTCGAAGAAGGACACCCGGCAGTCGATCCGCCTCAACACCAACGCCTTCTCCCTGAAGGAAGACGGCACGGTGTACGTGGCCAAGGTCGGCCATCTCAAGGCCAGGTGGTCCCGTCGGCTTCCGGCGGCGCCCACGTCCCTGACTGTCACCAAGGACAGCTGTGGCCGGTACTTCCTCAGCTTCGTCGTGGACACCGAGCCGGACATCCTCCCCGAGTTGGAGACGGAGTCCGGTATCGACCTGGGCCTGTCCGCCTTCGCCGTCCTGTCCGACGGCAGCAAGATCGACAGCCCCCGCTTCCTGCGCCGGGCCGAGAAGAAGCTCAAGCGCCTTCAGCGGGAGCTGTCCCGCAAGGTGAAGGGATCGAAGAACCGGGCCAAGGCCCGTATCAAGGTCGCTCGCCAGCACGCCAGGGTGGCGGACCGGCGCCGGGACTGGCACCACAAGGCTTCCACACAGATCATTCGCGACAATCAAGCGGTGTACGTGGAAGACCTCGCGGTGTCCGGCCTCGGGCGCACCCGACTCGCCAAGTCCGTGCACGACGCGGGATGGTCCGCGTTCGTCGGCATGCTGGAGTACAAGGCGGTCAAGCACGGCCGCACCTTCGCCAAGGTGAACCGGACCTTCCCGTCCTCTCAGATCTGCTCGGCCTGCGGATTCAGGGACGGACCCAAGCCCCTGCACGTCCGGGAGTGGACGTGCGGCGAGTGTGGCACCGTGCACGACCGTGACCACAACGCAGCACGCAACGTCCTCTTCGAAGGACGCCGAATCGTCGCCGCCGGGCGGGCGGAGACGCTAAACGCCTGTGGAGTGCCGGTAAGACGGGCACACGTGCCCGCACAGCGCGTTGAAGCAGGAAGCCCCCGGAAGGGTCAGACGACCCAGGCTGGAATCCCTGGACTTTAGGCCAGGGAGCACGTCAACGACGGGTGTTCGACGGCGGACGGTGAGGGGTACCCGGAGCGCCGGGCGTTCAGGAAGGAGGCGACCGCAATGAACTTTGCCTGCGGAAAGATCCTCTGCGCGGCGGCCGGAGTGGAAGAACTCGCCGACCCCGTCACCGACCTCATCGCGTGGTTCGCCGTCATGGGTGCGATTCTGTTGGTGGCTCTCACGGTCATGCTGGTGAAGACCCGGCACCGTTGACCTGCGCGGCGGCCGTACCGTCCTGAGATCAGGAGCAGAACATGGCAGGGAAGACGGATGTGCTGATACCGGCACTGAAAGATGTCCGTGACGCCCATGCCGCGGTCGTCGACCGATTTTGGACAGGGGTGGCCCTCACCCCGCCGGGCACCGAGCGGCAACGGCTCGAAAGCCAGGCGAGCGAGGCGCAGTACCACCTCGGGCGCATCGAGGCCCGGATGCGCGAAATGCGTCCGCCCCGTGGGCCGTTGTCGGCCGCCGGACAGCTGACGTGGATGGTGACTCGCGGCGTTGTGCGGGCGGGCGTGCTTCCGCTTCAGGCGGGGGTGTCTGCCATGACGGAGCGGATGCGTGGTGTGGGGCAGGCCAGTGAGAGCCGGCTGCTGAGGGCCGCCGTGGACGAGTACACGTCCGTGGCCCGGGCGCTGGCGACTTGCCGGGCAGGCAAGGACATCGCCGAACGGCTCAACGACCAGGAGAGTGCCGAGCTGCTTGCCGTGCTGGGGCGGCAGGACGTGGTGCTGCTGGAGTCCGGCGAGGAGAGCCTCGTCCGACGGGCCGGGGCCGCGGCTGCGGCGGCCGAGGGTCTCCGCCTGCCGCCGGGAGGAGCTGCCGAAGGCAGCAGCCTGCAGGCGATCACGCGCCAGCTGCGGGCGGCCACGGCCGGGCTTCGGGCGCTGCCTCGAAGGGTGACCGAGCGGATGAAGGGCCCGGCTGGGGGAGCCTGGCGGGAGATGTCCGCCGCCACCCGCGTGGCCGAGAAGGTGCAGGGCGCGATGGCTCGCGAGGAGGCTCTGCCCGTTCCCGGCTTCGGCCGGCTCGGTGTCGCGCAGATCCAGCCATGCCTGCGCGGTCTGTCCCAGACGGAGCTGACGGTGATCGAGGGCTACGAACGCGCTCACGCGGGCCGCCCGAGGGTACTGAACGCCATCGAGGATCTCCGTCAAGCCGAGCCCTGGGCCGACTACGACGCGATGGACCCGGAACGCATCAAGCCGCACCTGGACGACGTGTCCGACGACGTGATCCGGCGGGTGCTGGAGTACGAGCGGCGCCACCGCCGGCGCGCCGTGGTGATCAACGCGTCCGAGGCCGCGCTCCAGCCGGCGCCCGAGGCCACCCACAGGACGGAAGCAGACGCCCTGGGCGCGGTAACCCACGACGAGGAGCGGTGAGGGCGCGACGCGATGGATCCGGACGCGTCAGGCCGCACCTGCGCCGCGAGCCCGGGGCAAGGGTGTCCGGCCTGGCCGGTCCAGCGGTGTCCGAGGCGTGGACGCGTTTGACAGCGGCACGTGCCTGACGGCGACGCTCATGGTCCGGTACCCGCCGGGTGAGGCTCTCTCCCGCGCCGTCCAGCCGTCCAGCGACCTGCCCGTGAGCTCCCGGTGCGTGGCGGGTGGAGGGCGCCCCCCCCGGGCCGTCAGTCCGTGCCGGCCCGGAGCCGCTCCCGCTGCGGTACGACGGTGTACTTGGGGTCCTCCGCCGAGGCCACCCCCGCGTGGAACACGCCGAACCTGAGCGCGGCGGAGCCGGAGAGCAGGGCCAGCCCGGCGACCACGGCCGGCGCGCGGCCGCCCCGTCGCCGACCCGCGACCGCCGCCAGCGCGGTGCCGCCCGCCGTGAGCGCCTCCGCGGCCCGCAGCAGGCGCTTGGCCCTGCCCCGCACGAACGGCTCGGCTGCCAGGCCCATCCGGCGCTTCATCAGCTGGAAGGCGCCCGTTTCCAGCGCGGCCGCGAGCACCGCCATCCGGCGCGCGGGTCCCGCCTGCCCCGCCGGCACGCAGACCAGCGCAAGGCCGGCGGCCGCACTGGCGCCGGAACCGGCGAACACGAAGGGCAGCTCCCGGTAGCCCTCGTGCCACGAGGGCACCGCCGTGTCGGCGATCAGCACCGCGGTGTAGGTGGCGACCGCCGGGCCCAGCACGGCGGCACCCGCCGTGGCGCCGGCGCCCAGGACGCGGTAGCGGCCGGCGACATCGGCGGCCGCGGCCGCCATCGTCAGCGGCGCGTACCCGGCCAGCAGCCACGAGCCCACGCTCATTGGGGAGGTGGGCTTGAAGACGCGCAGCATGTTGACGAAACGGGCCGGCCGCCCCAGGTCGTGCACGAGCGCGGCCAGCGAGGCGGAGATCGCGCCCGCCGCGCCCAGCTTCGCCGTCCGGGCCAGCGCCGGCCGCCTCGTGGCCTGCGCCCCGGCCGCCAGCAGCGACGAGCCCCCGGCGAGGCCGCCGAGATAGAGGTAGCCGGCGATGTCGACGGCCTTCCAGGTCGGCCTCTTCAGGACCGGCCTGCCGTAGTACGAGGAGAACCGGGCCTCGGGAACCACCGGCTGCTCGCCGCGCCCGCGCCGGCGCCGGTGCCGCCCGTGCCCGGCGCCCGCGCCGGTCGGGGCGTCCCGGCCGGGCCGCGCCCCCTCGACGCCCCCACGGGTGACGTCCGATCCGCTCATCGGGGCCTCCTGGCGAAAGCGGCGGCGGCCAGCGCGGCGAGCGACACGGCCGCGGTCGCCGCGTGCTTCCACATCGAGGGCAGATCCCGGGTGGTGACCACCGGGTCGGGCGGCAGGCCGTACACCTCGGGCTCGTCGAGCAGCAGGAAGAACGCGCCGTCGCCGCCGACTCCGTCGTCCGGGCTCTCCCCGTACAGCCGGGCGTCGGTGACGCCCGCCGCGTGGAGCCGCGCCACCCGGGCGGCCGCACGTTCGCGCAGTTCGTCCAGCGCGCCGAACTGGATGGATTCGGTGGGGCACGCCTTGGCGCAGGCCGGCTCCATGCCGACGCCGAGCCGGTCGTAGCACAAGGTGCACTTCCAGACCCGGCCGTCCTCCTCGCGCTGGTCGATGACCCCGTAAGGGCAGGCGGGCACGCAGTAGCCGCAGCCGTTGCACACGTCCTTCTGGACCACGACGGTGCCGAACTCGGTGCGGAACAGCGCGCCGGTGGGGCACACGTCGAGGCAGGCCGCGTGGGTGCAGTGCTTGCACACGTCGGAGGACATCAGCCAGCGCAGTTCGGTCCGCCCGTCGGGCGACACGGGGGAGACTGGGCCCGTCGGCGTGTTCGCCGGCCCGGGGGAGGGCGTGGAACCGAGCTGCCGGGCGGCCTCGAACGCGTCGAAGCCGCCGTGGCCCGCCTCCGGCTCCGGACCGCCCAGCGTCCTGCGCTGCTCGACGAAGGCCACGTGCCGCCAGGTGTCGGCGCCGAGCCCCTGGGTGTTGTCGTAGGACATGCCGGTCAGTTCGAGGCCGTCCTCCGGCACCGCGTTCCACTCCTTGCACGCCACCTCGCAGGCCTTGCAGCCGATGCACACGGAGGTGTCGGTGAAGAAGCCCATGCGGGGCGGGGCGTCGGCGTATCCGGACGCCTGCGCCACGTTCGGCAGCGGCCCGTACAACTGGTTCTCCCAGCGGGCGGTTCCGCCCGTACCGGTCATCGCCGCCGCACCGGCTTCGGACATGTCCGGACCTCCTCGATCGTCCTGCCGCCGCCTCCCGCCCCGTACCACCCGCACTCTTGTCAAGCCTGGCACGGGCGCCCTCGGGGCGCGCGCTCGGCACCGCGCCGGTGGAGGGGGCCGCGGGACGTACCGCAGAGCCCGGGAGCGGCCCGCACGCGCCCGTGTCATCCGGTCAGGTGGCGCTCGATCCAGTCGGCGGCGGTCCTGCGGAAGGCCCGGCGGTTGTCCGCGCGCCGGAAGTCGTGACCCTCGTCGCGCAGGACGAGGAGTTCCGCCTCCACCCCGCGCTCCCGGGCCGCCCGCACGAACTGCTCGGACTCGCCCGGCGGCACGTTGCTGTCGTGTTCGCCGTGCACGGCCAGCACCGGCACGCGCAACGCGTCGATGCGGCTCATCGGCGACAGCGCGTGCAGCAGCTCACGGTCGTGTTCCGGATGCCCGTACTTGTGCGCGGCCGACTGCGCCAGCCACGGCTCGGTGCCCGCGAAGAACGTCGCGAAGTCCGACATCCCGCACACCGGGACGCCGGTGCGGAACAGCTCCGGATGCCAGACGAGGGACGCCATCGCCAGGTAGCCGCCGTAGGAGTGGCCCATCACGGCCAGCCGGAGCGGGTCGGCCAGGCCCTCCAGGAGCACGTGTGCCGCGCAGTCGGCGACGTCGTCGATCGCGGCGAACCTGCCCCGGCCCAGATCCGCGTCGACGAAGGACCGGCCGTAACCGGAGGAGCCGCGCACGTCGGGGGCGAAGACGTCCAGTCCCCGGCCCAGCAGCTCGTGGTAGAGCGGGTCGAACACCGGGCGCTCCTGCTCCTCCGGGCCGCCGTGCAGATGCAGCACGCAGGGGGCGGGCTCCCGCGGCGAGCGGCCCGGCGCACGGTAGTACCAGCCGCCGAGGCCCAGCCCGTCCCGGGCGACGGGGCGCACCGGAACCGGCCGTACGGGACGGTGGACGCCGGGGGCGACGACGTCCTCGTCGCGGGAGGACCACGGGGTGCGCAGCGCGGCGCCCTGGGGCAGCCACCACACACCGGGCCGGCGCAGCGACCCCGACAGCGCCACGACGGGCGCGTCCGGGTCCGCGGTGACGGCCACCCGGGTGACGACCTCGTGCGGGAGCGGCACGGCGCGGGACGGACCGGAGGCCCTCCCGGGTACGGGGACCAGCGGGGCCACCTCCAACTCACTGACCCCGCGCACGTTCCAGGAGAGCACGGCGCCGCGGCCGTCGCGGTCCAGGGCCAGCAACTCCAGCCCGCTGCCGTCGCGTTGGGCGGCCACTCGCAGGTCGAGCCGCCGTCCCCGCCGGTCCAGGGCGACCGCGTACAGGGCGGCGTGCTCACGCTCGTGGTCGCTGCGCAGCCACAGCGTGCGGCCGTCCGGTGCGAACGCGCCGATCCACGGGTCGCCGTCGGCGACCGGCACCGCGCAGGTCACCCGCAGGTCCCGGACGCGTACGACGAGGGCCTCACGCCGGGCCCGCGGTCCCCGGCGCACCAGCGCCAGCCGTCCGTCCCGGCTGACGTCGCACACGCGCAGGGTGGCGGCCTCCCGCTCGCTCACCAGCAGTACGGGGGCCGCCGCGCCGTCGGGGTCGACGAGGTACGCCGACAGGGTCCTGGGCGTGGGTTCGGACGAGGCGGTACCGCGGTCGGCGGCGGAGACGCCGGGGACGTGAACCGGCGGTTGCGTGGGGCGGGACGGTGCGCCCAGGAGGGTGGCGCGGCCGTCGCGTGCGGTCCAGCCTTCCGGGTGGACCGTCACGGCGGAGTCGGAGGCGAGGAAGGCGAGGGAGGCGGAAGAGGCGGCGCCCGCGCCGGGGCCGAGCGCCTCGCCCAGCCCGGCGAGTCCGGCGCCGGGCTCCGCGCCGACCGGGGGGAGGTACGCGGGGGCCTCGGCGACCGTCACGGCGAGCGCCGAACCGTCGTGCGTCCAGCAGCCGAGGTACGCCGAGCTCCCCGGCTCGCCGCCCGCCAGGACCCGTCGTCCGGTGCCGTCGGGGCGCACGCACAGCACGCGCGTGTGCTCGCTGCCGCCCGGTGCGGTGGTGTAGGCGATCCACCGCCCGTCGGGCGACCAGGAGACCTCGGTCACCGGATCCAGCTCGGTGTCCAGCAGGTGCACGTCGTCGCCGTCGACCGGGCCCGCCCACAACTGGGGCACCCCGCCCCGGTCGCAGATGAACGCGACATGCCGCCCGTCGGGGTCGGCCGAGGGGTACCAGCATCCGTGCGAGACGAGGACCCGCGGCACCGCGTCGAGCGGCAGGGCGGTGTCGGGCACCAGCACGGGCTCGGGCGCGGCCTGCGCTCCGCCCTCCGAGGAGTACGACTGGTCCGTCACGCGCCCGGCTGGGCGCGGCGCCCGGCTCCCCGCCCGCCCCGCCGACGGGGCACGGAACGGGCCCGCGTCCTCACCGGCGGAGGAGGGCCTGTCCACTCCGCGCTCCGCCGGTTTCGTACCCGCCTGATGCGCCGCGCCCCCCGCTCGTCCCCCGTCCGCCGCCGACACGGCTCGCCGCCCTTCCACGGCACCCCCTGCTCCACCGCCCCGGCCACCCCCCGAGAAGCCCGCCTCGCTCACGGCGGCCGGCTCAGCCCGGATGGGGCCGTCGATCCCGTTCCCGGCCCGCCGGGGGCGTGACCCACCCGCCCCGGTCCCGGCCCGGTCGGGGCGTGCGCCCCCCGGCGCGTCACTCGGCGGGGCAGCCGCCGTGGCCCCCGCGTCCCCGGCCGGAAGCGGGGGTGAGGGCGCGCCGGTCAGCGGATTCCGTGGGTCTGCAGCCATATCTCCAGCAAAGCAACCTGCCACAACGCGTTCGCCCCGCGCTTGGTGCGGTGGGCGTCGGGCGCGGCGAGCAACTCGTCGACGTAACTCTGGCGGAACAGCCCGCGGGCCCGCGCCTCGGGGGCGGACAGGGCCTCGCGGACGCGCAGCAGCACCGGCGCGGCCATGTGCTTGATCGCCGGGACGGGGAAGTAGCCCTTCGGCCGGTCGACGACCTCTGCCGGCAGCACCTCGCGGCCCGCCGCCTTCAGGACGCCCTTCCCGCCGTCCGCGAGCTTGAGCCCGGGCGGGCAGGCGGCGGCCAGCTCGACCAGCTCGTGGTCGAGGAACGGCACGCGCGCCTCCAGACCCCAGTCCATGGTCATGTTGTCGACCCGTTTGACCGGGTCGTCGACCATCATCACGTGGGTGTCCAGCCGCAGATCCGCGTCCAGCGCGGTCTCGGCGCCCGGCACGGCCATGTGCGCCCGCACGAAGTCGCCGCAGACGTCGTGGCCGGGCAGCACCGAGGGGTCCAGCACGCGCGCGAGGTCGGCGTGCGGCCGGTCGAAGTACGTCTCGGCGTACGCGTCGGCCGCCCGGTGCCGGGGTACGCCCGCCATCGCCGGATACCAGTGGTAGCCGGCGAAGACCTCGTCGGCGCCCTGGCCGCTCTGCACGACCTTGACCTCCTTGGCCACCTGCTCGGACAGCAGGTGGAAGGCGACCACGTCATGGCTGGTCATGGGCTCGCTCATGGCCAGGACGGCACCTTCCAGGGCCCGCGAGACCCGGTCGGAGGGAACCATCAACTGGTGATGGTCGGTGCCGAAGTGCCGTGCCACCAGGTCGGAGTAGTGGAACTCGTCGCCCTCCTCGCCTCCCTCGGACTCGAAGCCGACGCTGAACGTGGCCAGGTCGCACTGCCCCTCGTCGGCCAGCAGCGCCACGATGAGGCTGGAGTCCAGGCCGCCCGACAGCAGCACACCCACCGGCACGTCGGCGACCATCCGGCGCCGCACCGCCGTGCGCAGCGCCCCCAGAACCGCCTCCGTCCAGTCCTCCGCGCTCAGAGCGGCGTACTCGGGGCGGCGCGTGTAGGCAGGCTGCCAGTAGCAGTGGTCGCGGTACGTACCGTCCGGCTCGACGACCCGGACCGTGGCCGGCGGCAGCTTGCGCACGCCGTTGAGGATGGTGCGGGGCGCGGGCACGGTCGCGTGCCAGCTGAGGTACTGGTGCAGTGCGACGGGGTCGATGGAGGTGTCCACCCCGCCGGCCGCGAGCAGTGCGGGCAGCGAGGAGGCGAACCGGAGCCGTCCGGGCGACTCCGCGAGGTACAGCGGCTTGACGCCCAGCCGGTCGCGGGCCAGGATCAGCCGCCCGCTGTCCTGTTCGACGATCACGAAGGCGAACATGCCGAGGAAGTGCTCGACGCAGGAGGTGCCCCACTCCTGGTACGCCTTAAGGACCACCTCGGTGTCGGACCCCGAGAAGAACCGATGGCCTCGCGAGACCAGTTCGCGGCGCAGCTCACGGTAGTTGTAGACACACCCGTTGAACACGCAGACGACCCGTTCCCGGGGGTCGGCCATCGGCTGCGCGCCGCTGTCCGTCAGGTCGATGATCTTCAGCCGCCGGTGGCCGAGGGCGACCGGCCCCTGCGACCACAGCCCGCGGCCGTCGGGCCCGCGGGGCGCGAGCCGGTCGGTCATGCGCTCGACCGCGGCCAGGCCCGGGCGCCCGCCGTCGAAGCGGACCTCGCCGCTGAGCCCGCACATCAGGCGGCCCTCCCTTCCGCAGTGGGCCCTTCCACGGTGGGCCCCTCCGCGGCGGCCTCCTCGGCTGCCGCGGGGCGTCTGCCGTCTGTCTCGGAGGCGCGCGGGACCTCGACGGAGGCCGGGGCGGCCGGGCAGCCGGCGGCGGCTGCGGGGGCGGTGTCGGGGGACATGGCGATGACCACTCTCCTGGGACGGTCGTCGGGCACCGCCGGGAACGGCGGCACACGGGCCGGGACGGGAAGGGCCCGTCAGGTTCCGGCGCCTCCGGGGATCGGGCTGGGACGGGGGGTGCGGACGGGCCGGGCCGGCGCGGCCGCGCGCGGTACGGTGGCGCCGCGGGTCTCGGCGACCATCAGGTCGATGCTGGCGAGCAGGTCCTCGTCCTCGGCCGCCCGCCGCAGCCGGTGCGCGGCGCTGCCGCAGGCCAGAGCCCGGCTGAGGAGTTCGTGTACGGCCTCCCAGTCGCCTGACGCCTCCAGCGCGGGGCGGAGCCGGGCCGCCATGCCGCGCAGCACCTCGGGTGCGGGGGCCGCGCGCCGGGTGACCGGGTCGACCAGCGCGCCCTCAAGGCCCGAGCGGGCGGCACGCCAGCCCGCGGTCCGCAACCACTCGTGGTGGCCGTCGCACCGTCCGCCCTCCCCGCGGGCCAGCCGGTCGCAGGCGTCCTGGACCAGCGCCCGGAAGAGCCCCGCGACCAGCACGACCGTCTCCACGCGCGGGCAGGCGTCGCAGATCCGCAGCTCCAGCGTGCGCTGGTGCGCGCAGGGCCGTACGTCGTGGTACATCATTCCGGCGTCGCCGATGACGCCCGAGCGGATCAGCTCCTCCAGCACCGCGTCGTACGCGGCGGCGTCGGCGTAGCAGCCGGGCGGTCCGGCGGTCGGCCAGCGCTGCCACAGCATGGTCCGCCAGCTCGCGTAGCCGGTGTCCGCGCCGAGCCAGAACGGCGAACTGGCCGACAGCGCGAGCAGCGGCGGCAGCCACGGCGCGACCAGGCACATGGCGCGAACGGCGGTGTCCCGGTCAGGTACGTCGACGTGCACCTGCGCGCTGCAGATGAGCTGTTCGTAGGCGACCCTTCGGTACTCGTCGACCATGTGCCGGTAGCGGCGCCCGGCGGTGACGTCGCCGGGGCTCAAGCGGGCCAGCGGCACGGTGCCGGCGGCCACCGCGGCCAGTCCGAGCGAGGCGGCCGCCGCGTCCAGCAGCCGCCGTGATCGGGCCAGGTCCGCCAGGAGCTCCTCGAGGGTGTCGTGGACCTCGCTGTTGGCCTCCACCACGGATTGCTGGAGTTCGGTGGTGAAACCGGGCCTGTGCAGCCGGTCCAGTACGGCGCGGGCGCGTGGCACCAGCCGGCCGCTCTCCACGTCCAGCACATGGAACTCTTCCTCTGCCCCGATGCGCAGCGTCACGTCACGTTCTCCCCTTGCCTGGGTGCTCACCCGGCCGTCGCGTCCGGGTCCCGCTGGGGACCACTGCGACTCCGGGACCCCCGAGTGCCCAGGCCGGGACCCGCGCAAGCGTCGCGACCGCCTCCGATGTCCCGCGGCCCGACCCGACCGCGTGCCCGGCGCCCCGGTGGAGGGGCAGCGGGCACGCGGTCGGGTGGCCGGGTCCGCGGGCGAAGAATCCGTCCGCGTCCGGCGACGGCGCCGCATTCCCGGCACCGTGGAGAACGGATCAGTCCCAGAGGGGGTACGTCTGCACGCGCGGGTAGCCCTCCGGCCGTGCCGCCGTGAACTCCAGGCTCAGCCGGGTGAAGCGCCGCACCTCCGGCTGCTTCTTCCAGGGCGCCGGGCTCTCCAGCCGCACGATGACCGGGTACTCGTGGAACCTCCCGGCCGCGCAGTAGGGCTTGCAGTCGTTGACGAGGTTGAAGCCCCTGGCCGTCGCGGACCGTTCGTTCCACTGCGACCACTGCAACGAGGACAGGACGCTGTTGCCGTCACCGCAGGCGAGAATGAACGCGCCCGGGCGTTGCCGCGGCTTCCACAGGCAGTCGACCAGCACCGGCTGCCCGTCCACCCGCTGCTCGGCGTGCGCCGCCGAGCGCGTGTTCCCGTGGGAGGCCGCCGGTGCGGCGGAGGCCGTTCCCACGCCGGTCGCGAGCAGTCCCGCGGCGCAGAGCGCGACTGTTGTCCTCATTGTGTATCTGCCCATGTCCGCTCCCGGCCGACGACGTACTGGCTTCCTGAAGACGCTACGACCGCGAGGGGCGACGTACCACTCGTACGGGGCGGTGTACCACTCGACGGGGTGACACCGCGCCCGTGTCGACCGGCGGTTCGTCGTCCTCCTCGTCGCACTGGCAGGTGGCGCAGAGTTCGTGGCGGCCGTCGTGCGTGACGACGGTTCCCCAGCCCAGGCAGTCCTCGCAGTCACGGGCCAGACCCAGATCGGGGCGGGGAGGCGGGGTGGCGTTGTGGTGGGGTCCGTACGCCATACCGGGGCGACTCCTCGAAGCGGCGGTGGGGGGATGCAGACCATTTTGTCCTGTTTTTTAGTTCTGTCCAGACTCTTTTCCTGTTCTTGGGCCCGCACAGGGAGTAGCGGGCATCCGAGAGGAGGCGGACCCGGCCGTGCGGTGGGGCCTGCGGCGTCTCTACGAACGCACCGAGTCGACGGCCACGTTCAGATGGCGCGGGCCGCGCAGCACCGCGTTCCGCCGGTAGGGTGGCGGGTCCTCCACCAATCGCGGGTTCTCCAGACGGCGGGCCAGCTCGGCCAGCGCGAGCTGCGCCTCCCGCCGGGCCAGCGGCGCGCCGAAGCAGATGTGGATGCCGCTGCCGAAGCCGAGGTGCTCGATGTCCTCGCGGTCGGGATCGAACCGGTCGGGGTCCGGGAACCGCTCCGGGTCCCGGTTGCCCGCGGCGAGCATCAGCCAGATCCGCGAACCCCTGGGGATCGTGACCCCGCGCACCTCGATGTCGGCGACGCAGGTGCGCTGCGGCACCAACTGCACGGGAGGCTCGTAACGCAGCAGCTCCTCCACGATCCTGACCGACAGTCCCGGATCCTCGCGCAGCCGGTGCAGGTACTCCGGGTGGCGCAGCAGGGTGAGCATGCCGTTGGTGACGAGGTTGACCGTCGTCTCGTGGCCCGCGATCAGCAGCAGCACCGCCGTGCTGAGCACCTCCATCATCGACATGGTCCCGTCCGGGCCGTGACTGGCCGCCAGGTCGGACAGCAGGTCGTCGCGGGGCTCCTTGACCCGCTGCTCGACCAGACCGGCCAGGTACATGCCCAACTGCATCCGGGCCTCCTGCGCGACGCGCTGGACGTCGTCGTCGGTGCGCTGCCGGGTCTCCGGGTCCAGTGCCGCGACGATCGGGTCCACCCAGCTGCGAAAACGCGGCTCGTCCTCGCGCGGCACTCCGAGCAGCCGGCAGATGACCGTCACCGGGAAGGGATAGGCGAACCGGTCGACGACGTCGATCTCCCGGGCGTCGCCGAAACCGTCGATGAGCTCGGTGATGATCCCGCTGAGTTCCGCGCTCATGGAGTCGATCCGCCGGGGCCGGTGCGGCGGGCCGAAGGAACTGTTGGCGATCCGCCGCAGCCGGTCGTGCTCGGGCGGGTCGAGCCGGATGAAGCTCGGCGGCAGCCCCGTGGCCTCCGGTCCCGACAGCTCGTCCACCCCGGCGGCGATGAGGTTGGTGGCGTCGGAGCTGACCCTCGGGTCGTGGAGCAGGCCGAGGATGTCGTAGTACGAGCTCACGGCGTAGGGGCCGTCCTCCTCCTCGTGCAGCACCGGTGTCCTGCGCAGCTCCTCGTAGAGCGGGTAGGGGTTGGCGCGGTTGGCGTAGTCGGTGATCCGGCGCAGGAGCGGGGCGTGCGTCATGACGTGTCCTTGGGGCGTGGAGGTCCGGGTCGTCAGGCGGGCGGGGCGCCGGTTCAGTGGCGGGCCGGTGTGAAGACCAGCTGCCGGTCGGCCGGGGAGTACCCGCTGAGGGTCACGGTCGGGCCGTGCGTCGGCAGCGAGGGGTCGGGGAAGTCGGCCGGCACCGGCTTGCGGCCCTCGGGCCGGCGGTCCACCGTCGGGAACTCCACCGGGAACGGCGCGCCCGTCTCGATCTGCCGCTGGTAGAACTCCAGCCACCGCGTGTTGTCGAAGCTCACGGCGGCGATCACACGGCCCTGGTAGCCGTACACCGCGACGAACCGCCGCTCGGCCAGCGACCCCTGGGTGATCATGACCTCCTCGCCCATGGACGGCACTCCGACCGACTTGATGTTCACGCCGAACTGCGCCGACCAGAAGGCGGGCACCCACATGTGCGGGCGCCGGTCGGCGCCGGCGCTGATCATGTTGTGCGCGGCCACCTCGGCCTGGGCGACGGCGTTGCCCCAGTGCTCGAGGGACAGGAACTGGTAGCCGAACAGCGGATGCGGGGAACGGGCGACGTCGCCAGCGACGTAGACGTCGTCGGTGACGATGCCCCGGAAGTCGAAGGCTCGGCAGCCCGCGTCGCAGGCGATGCCGCGGGGGCCGGCGCCCAGCCCCGAGCCCGTCAGCCAGTCGGTGTTGCGGGTCGCGCCCAGCGAGACCACCACCACGTCCGTCTCGACGACACCACCGTCGGACAGGTGCGCGGCCCGCACCCGCCCGGTCGCGTCCCCCTCCAGACCGGTGACCATGACCCCGGTGCGCAGGTCCACCCCGTTCTCCCGGTGCAGGTCGGCGGCGACCGCACCGATCACTCCGCCGAGCGCGCCCACCAGGGGAGCGCCGGCCCGTTCCGCGACCGTGACCGCGACGCCCTGGTCCCGGCACGCGGAGGCGATCTCCGAACCGGTGAAGCCGGCCCCGATGACCAGCACCCGGCGCGGCGGGCCCTTCATCCGCCGGTGCAGACGGACCGCGTCGTCCCGGGTGCGCAGCACGAGCACCCCGTCCAGCTCGGCCTCGTCGTCCTTCGGCCAGGGCCGGGAGCGCACTCCGGTCGCGATCAGCAACCGGTCGTAGGGCACCTCCTCGCCGTCGGCCAGCCGCACCCGCCTGGCCGCCATGTCCAGGCCCGCCGCCGCGACCCCGAGCCGCCAGGTCGCGTCGATGTCCCGGCGCCGGGGCAGCTCGGTGTGTTCCGGGGACGCCTTGCCGAGCAGTACCGCCTTGGACAGCGGGGGACGGTCGTACGGCTCGTAGGGCTCGTCACCGATCATGGTGAGCGATCCGGTGAACCCTTCGGCGCGCAGGGTCTCGGCGGCTCTGAGGCCCGCCAGCGAGGCGCCGACGATCACGATCCGGCCTTCGCGGGTGAGCCACTCGTGGAACGCCTCAGCGGGCATCGGAGGCCTCCCGTCCGGCGCCGGCGGGCTCCTCGCCGGTGTCGTCCAGCCCTTCCGCCGTGATCGCCTGCACCGGGCACGCCGCGACGGCCCGCGCGACCCTCTCCCGCTGCTCCCTGCCGGGCCGCGGGTCGTAGACCAGCGACTCCTCGCCGTACAGGGTGAACACGCTCGGCGCGAGGAAAGCGCACTGCGCGTATCCCTGGCACTTGTTGAGATCGACGACAAGCCTCATCGGCTACCCGCCCTTCCGGCGGCCAGGTCCGCGGGAACCACCCGCTCGGCGGCCACCCTCGGACGGCGGTCATCCCACGTCAGGATCGAAGCTCCGGTGCCCTCCCCGCGCGCCGGGGCCCGCCGAAGGAGTGACGGGACCGGCGCCGCCCCGTCGGGAGCCGCGTCGAACGGCCGGCACGGCCGCGTGCGGCCGCCGCGGCGCCGTGGTCACTTGAGGTAGCCGAGGTTGGTCATCATCCCGGACTCGGAGTGGTACTGGTTGTGGCAGTGGAGCATCCACAGGCCCGGGTTGTCGGCGTAGAAGTCCACCACCAGCCTGTCGTGCGGCAGCACGATCGCGGTGTCCTTGCGGGCTCCGCGGGCGTTCGGGCCGGTGATGGCGAAGGTGTGGCCGTGCAGGTGCAGCGGGTGCCACATGCCGGTGTGGTTGAGGAAGGTGATCCGGACCCGCTCGCCCTGGCGGATCGGATGGCGCTGCTCGACCGAGTACGGTCTGCGGTCGAAGCTCCAGTTGTACCACTTCATGTTGCCGGTCAGTTTGATCTGGATCTCGCGGTCCGGCTTGTTGTCGGAGAACGCCACCGACTTGGCGGGGACCAGCTGGTGGGCGGGCAGGAAGCGGCCGTCCAGCTCGTCGGGGTAAACGGAGGGCGCGGGCAGGTCCTTCGACTTTCCGGTGTTCAGTACGGCGAGGGCACGCGCGTCCTTGCCCTCGGCCAGCGCGACCAGGGGGAACACCCCGTCCTTGGCGGTGACGACGACGTCGTAGCGCTCCGCCATGCCGAGCACCAGCGCGTCGGTCGTACGGTGTTCGACCGGGTAGCCGTCCGAGTGCGTCACCGTCATCTCGTGGCCGCCCAGGGCCACGCGGAACGCGGTGTCGGCACCCGCGTTGATGAACCGGATCCTGATGCGGTCGCCGCGGCGGGCCCGGAAGACCGACGGAGCGTGCGGGACACGGCCGTTGATCAGGTAGTAGGGGTAGTCGACATTGCCGCCCATGCCCTGCAGCATGCGGCTGAGACCGCCCCGCAGGATGCGGTCGGGGCCGTGGGACGAGCCGTGCGGGGCGGAGTGCCCGGCGTGGCCGCCGCCCATGTCCATGCCGTGCATGCCCTTGGGAACGGGGCCTTTGACCTTCTGCAACTGGGTGAGCACGCCATCCGGGGTCGAGCCGTCCAGGCCGTCCACCCAGTCGTCCAGGACCACCACCCACTCCTTGTCGTACGACAAGGGCTCCTTGGGGTCGTCGACGACCAGCGGTGCGTACAGGCCGCGGTCGAGCTGCATGCCCTCGTGCGAGTGCAGCAGGTATGTGCCGGGGTGGGACACGACGAAGCGGTAGTTGAACTCCGAGCCGGGTTTGATGGTCTGCTGGGTCAGCCCCGGCACGCCGTCCATGTCGCAGCGCAGACGCACACCGTGCGAGTGCATGGTCGTCCCCACGGGCAGGCGGTTGACAAGCGTGAAGTCGAGGATGTCACCCGCGGTGACCCGGACCAGCTCGCCCGGGATCCTGTCGCTGTACGCCCAGGTCCTGACGGTCTTGCCGGCCAGGTCGAACGACGTCTCCCGGGCGGTGAACCTGTATCTGCGCACCGGCCCGGACCCGCGCCTGCGTTCGGCGGCCAGGACCTCCGGGTCGGACGGGTTCACGTACCCCTTGGGCCCCTTGGGGACGAACGGGTGGACGACGTCGACGAGCCCCGAGCCCGGCCCGGCGCCCTGCGCGGACCCGGGCCCCGAGCGGAGGTCGGCGCCGGTGCAGGCGGTCAGGAGTCCCGAGGCGGCAGCCGTGACCGAGGCACTGAGCAAGGTGCGCCGCGTATATGTGTGCATGACTTGAATAACACACGTTTTGTGTCGATATGTGGGAGAACTGGCGCGGCGCGTCCGGTGATCTCGGCAACCATTGCCTGGGTGACGGGGCGATACGGGGCACGCTCCGCGCGGCGACGTGCCGGGCGCGGGCATCTGCGCTATGCTCGATCTTGAGCGAGTCACCGGAACTCCCGGTGATCGACTGTGCGTTGGTGGTCCAAGGAAAGACGCCCCGCTTCCTGCGGGGAGATGCAGGTGCAAGGCCTGCCCGGCGCTCGTGGACAAGCCCCACTCCCGTCAAGGGAGTGGGGCTTTCGTCTTGCCCGCCGAACGGGCGTTCGCATCACATGCTGATCCACGACGCGTTGATCGTCGCCGGCCGCGGGGCGCGGGGCAATCCCGGGGACGCTTGAACACCCCCGGGCCGAACTTCGTATGGGGCGGGGGGATTCACCTTCCCGGCCGACCACAACGCGTAGGAGAAGTTCGGTGAGACGCAACACGCGCAGACGACCCACGGGCCCGCGGCGCGCCACGCTTGGCGCGATGGCGCTCATCCTGGGCGGAGGCGGGCTGATGGTCGCCAACGTGTACGCCTCCGCCACCGAAGACACCTCGACCGTGCAGTCCGTGGGGGACCGTGAGCAGAGCCCGGCGGCGGGAGGCGCCACGATCGACTGCCCGGACGTCGGCACCCGGCTGACCGAGGTGCCGCAGGAGGCGAGGGCGGCGGTCGACGAGCAACTCGCGGTGCTGGACCAGCAGATCGCGGGCGCCTACCAGAAGATGCAGGACGCGGTGCGGGACGGACGGATCGACGTCGACGCCGTGGACCAGGGGATCGTGGACCCGCTCAGGGAGCAGCGGACCGCGACGATCGGCGCCATCGCCGACGCGATCGAGGGCGCCGGAGAGCGGCCCGAGGGGCTCGACGAGCTCCCGGCCTGCACCCTGCGCACCTCGGACGCCGACGGCGGCGACGGGCAGCCCGGTCAGGAGCAGGGCGGCGAGGAGCAGGGCCAGGCGCAGGACGGGCAGCAGGAGCCGGAGCAGGGCGCCGACGACGGCCGGACCGGCAACGGGCCCGTGGCCGCGGACTACGTGGACATCAACACCGTGCAGCCCGACGCCGGCAAGCCCCGTGCGGCGGCGGACGCCTCGCGCGGCAGCTTCGTCTCCACCTGCGGCGTGAACGCGGGCGGCCTGTTCAACTCGGACAACGTGATCGTCGCCCCCGGCGTCACCAACGGCGCCCATCACTTCCACGACTACGTCGGCAACCAGGGCAACAACGCCTTCGCCAGTGACGAGGACCTGGCGAAGGCCGACACGAGCTGCGTCGACAAGGGCGACAAGTCGACCTACTACTGGCCTGTGCTGCGTCTTCAGGACGGGACCCGGGAGCGGGACGCCGACGCCCCCGGCGGCGGGACCGAGGGCAACGCGGGCAGGATCGTGACGCCGAAGCAGGTGACGCTGTCCTTCGAGGGCAGCCCGCGTGGCAAGGTGACGGCCATGCCGCGCTTCCTGCGCATCATCACCGGGGACGCCAAGGCGTTCGTCAACGGCCCCGCCAACGCCAACGCCTCCTGGTCCTGCACCGGTTTCGAGGGCCGGCAGCTGAAGGCCAAGTACCCGCTCTGCCCCGGCGGCAGCGACGTGGTGCGCACCTTCAGGTTCCAGAGCTGCTGGGACGGCCGGAACGCCGACAGCGCCAACCACCGCACGCACGTGGCGTTCGCCGACGGCGAGGGCAACTGCCCGGAGGGCTTTCGGGCGATCCCGCAACTGGTGCAGCGCATCGTCTACGGCGTCGACGCCCCGAGCCTGGACGACGGGGGCGCGACCACTCCGATGTTCGCGGTGGACTCCTTCCCGGAGCAGCTGCACAAGCCGGTCACGGACCACGGCGACTTCATCAACGTCTTCGACGAGGACCTGATGGGCCGGATGGTCGACTGCATCAACAGCGGCCGCGCGTGCGGCGCCGGGATCGACGAGGGCGCGGAGTCCGGCGGGCAGCCGGAGAAGCCGCAGGAGCCCCAGGAGAAGCCGGCGGAGACCTCGGGCGCGCAGCCCGGAGGCGGCGCCGGCAAGGGCGACGACCGGACCGACGACGGCGCGACCGGGGCCGGCAAGGGCGGCGACGGGGCTCAGAAGGCCGGGGCGGAGAAGTCCGTGGAGCCGGTGGACGACGGGGCGGTGCCCAAGGCCGACACTCCCCGCCAGGCCGAGCCGAGCGCCACGGGTGCCGCGAGCGGCGGCGAGGTGGGCACCGCCTACACGCCGCCCCCGGGCGGGAACGACCGGGCGGTGGCCGGCGCGCAGACCGAACCGCAGGCCGTCAGGGGCAGCCTGGCCGAGACCGGTGCCAAGCTGTGGCCCGCGGCCGCCGGGGCGGTGCTCGTGACCGCGGGCGTCGTGCTGCTGCGCCGGATCAGGCGCGACGCCGTCTGAGGAGGCCACGGCCCGCGAAGGGGGGGTGGTGGGACCGGTCTTCCGGTCCCGCCACCCTCCTCGGTGGCACTCGGCCTCGGTGCCACTCGGTGTCACTCGGCGCGGGCGAGGACTCTTCGGGCGTTGTTGTAGATGCGCATCAGGTGTTTGGCCGCAGGGCAGGGAATGTCGTGTGCATGACATTGACGGCAGGTCCGCGTGTGCTGTTCGTAGTCGGAATGCGCTTGCTGCAGAGCAGCGTCTGGAGACGGCATGGGGATCCTTCGCACGGGGGTCGGACGGCACGGTGCGCCCGAAGTGACGGGAGAAAACGGCCCGGAGCCAAAGTGGATCACGTTACTCCGGGTAGAGGGAAGCGGCGTCGGACCCCTGTGCGGGACGGATCGGGCGGGTTCCCCGCGTCACGCGCTCCCGGGGCTCTGCCGCCCGGAATAGGCCCACCAGCGGCCCTCGTGCCGGCTGACCGCGATGGGGCGGCCGAAACACGTGGTCAGCCACGGCCCGGTCAGTACGTCCTCGACGAGTCCCTGGGACAGGATCCGGCCCTCGCGCAGCAGCAGGGCGTGACTGACGGCGGGGGAGAGTTCCTCGAGGTGGTGGGTGACCGTCACGGTGGCGAGCCGGGGTCGTCCCTCCGCGAGCCGGTGCATGGCCTCGACCAGGTCCTCGCGGGACGGCAGGTCAAGTGCGTTGAACGGCTCGTCGAGGAGCAGCAGCGCGGGTTCGGCCATGAGGGCCCGGGCGATGAGGATCCGCGCCCGCTGCCCGCCCGAGCAGACTCCGTACGGCCGGTCGGCGAGGTCCTTGATCTCCAGCTCGGCCAGCAGTTCGTGGGCCCGCTGCCGCACCTCCTCGTCGTACATCCGCCACAGCGGCTGCACCGTGCCCGTGTGACCGGTGAGCACGACCGCGTGCGCGTCGAGTTCCCCGGGTACGCGCTGCGCCGTGGTGACGTGCCCGATGCGGGCGCGCAGTTCCCGTACGTCGACGCGGCCCAGCAGCGCGCCGAGGACCTCGACGCTGCCGGTCGTGGGGTGCATCAGGGCGCCGAGCAGCCGCAGCAGCGTGGTCTTCCCGGCGCCGTTGGCGCCCAGCAGTGCCCAGTGCTGGCCCGTCCGCACCGTCCAGTCGACGCCGTCGAGGATCACCTGCCCGCTCGTGTAGCGGCGGACGCCCACCGCGCGGAGGGCGACGACCGCACCGTGCCCCTGCGGCGCCCGCTCCGCGGTGTCCTCGGCCATCCTGTGCTCCCCTCGGTGCCGAGGCCGTCGCTCGACCGGCACCACGAACGGTAGGTGCGTTCGCCGTCTTGTCGCCGATCTGTCCGGGTCGTGGACGCGGCGGGTCCGCCGTCTCGCGGCCGCGCGGCGTCAGGCCTGGAGTTCCGGCCTGTCTCCCATGACCACGACCGGGTGCTGACGCGGGTCGAGGGAGCGCAGCAGGTACCGCATCGCCGACTGGGACAGGGTCACGCAGGCGGACGTGCCGCTGCCGTGGTCCATGTGCAGCCAGATGCTGCCGCCCCTGGACTGCCCCTCCGGCCGGGTGGGGTCGTTGGGCGGCGTCCCCTTGACGCGGTTGAAGTCGATGGCGATGACGTAGTCGAAGTCGTGCCAGGCGTTCTTCGTCCAGGACCGGGGAGCCTGGAACGCGGCGGACCGGGTGTACGGCAGTTTCGCCCCGGGGTCCTTCAGCACGCCACCGGCGTCGCTCAGCGTGAACACCCCCACGGGGGTGCGCTGGTCGCCCTCGTGATGGTCCGTCGTCCAGCCCTTCCTGCCGTTGTGGGCCGGCCAGGAGGCGGTCCGCTCCCAGCGCGAGCCGTGCTCGGTGAAGAACTCGACCGTCGAGTCGGGGGAGTCCGGCCCTGCGCCGTAGACGGCGACCACCTGGCGGGACCCGGCCGGCACCCGATGCCACATCCGGTCGCCGATGCCCGGTACCCGCCGCGTGGACGCGTCGCGCCCCGGCGCGTGCTCCGGCTGGCCGCCGTGGCCGGCCGCGCGCCGGTGGCCCGGGCCGCCGCAGGCCGTCAGTGACATCGCCAGTGCCCCACCGACCGCCACCACGGCCGCCGTCCGCAACGCTCCGCCTTTCCGCATGAGCCCCATGATGGCACCGCCCCCGGCGCGTTTTTCACCTGAATGGCCGTCCGTGGCTGCGTGCGGATGGCCCCCTCGGTATCTCCTTGAGTGAGAGAGGCGTCCATCGAGGGAGTGGAGCCGATCATGTATGAGATGTGTGCAGGAGTAGAGAAGCCCGGTGGGGCTCTGGTCTGGCACGTCATGGCCAAGCACACGACCACCACCCTGTGCGGCCAGAAACTGGGCCGGCATGTCGACGGCGCGAGCGCACAGCGGGCCGGCCACTGTTCCAGCTGCATGGCGGTGTTCGGGAAGCTGATGACCGCACCATCCGCGGTCGCTTCTCCCGCCGCCACGGACCAGTAGGTCCTGCACACCCGGCTCCCGTCCTCCGCCGCGAGGACGGGAGCCGGGTGTGCTTCCCCCGTCCCTAGCGAACTCGTTCCGTCAGGCACGTTCCGTCAGGCTCGCACCTTCGGGCTCGCGGGTGCGGCCGGTCAATGCTTGGGCCAATTTTTGGCAACGTGACCCGATATCGCATTCCGGCACCGGTCGATGGGTAACACTGAGCGGCGGAGGGGGGAGACGTGCGGCGGCGTCGTGCCGGCGCGCTCATCCCGGAGTGTCACGCCGGCCTCGGGGGAGGCGGCGAGCGGACCAGCGGGGGGATGCATGACGCAGTCGCTTCCGGGGCAGCGGCCTGCCCGCGGGGGAGCGCGGTCGGGGCGCCGGGCGCTTCCGGTCGTGGTGGTGGGTGCCGGGCCGTACGGGCTGTCGGTCGCCGCGCACCTGCGCGCGGCGGGGGTCCCGGTGCGGGTCTTCGGGGAGGTCATGGGCAGTTGGCGGCACGCCATGGCGACCGGGATGTTCCTGAAGTCGACACCGGACGCCGTCGACCTGTCCGCGCCGGCGCCCGGCGGGCGGCTGGCGGACTTCCTCCGGGTGCACGGCGAGCCGGAGCTGACCGAGCTGACGCCCATCCCGTGCGAGGTGTTCGTACGCTACGGACAGTGGTTCCAGAAGCAGTACGTCGGTGAGGTGGAGCCGGCCCGGGTGGCGGCCGTCGACCTGGCCACGTCCGGCACGGGGTTCGCCGTACGGCTGGACGACGGACAGGAACTCGCGGCGGACGCCGTCGTCGTGGCCACCGGCCTGAACGGACTGGCCCACATCCCCGCCGAGTTGCGCGGCCTGGCGCCCGAAGGCCCGGGACCCGAGGCGCCGGTGTCGCACACCAGCCAGCACACCGACCTGTCCCGGTACGCCGGCCGCCGGGTCGCCGTTGTCGGCGGGGGCCAGTCGGCCTTGGAGAGCGCCGCCCTGCTCCACGAGTCCGGTGCCCGGGCGCAGGTGCTGGTCCGGGAGGGCGAAGTGCTGTGGGGGACGGTCCCGGAGCGGGCCCGGTCCTGGGCGCGACGGATCGGCAGGCCCGCCTCGCCCCTGGGCACGGGCTGGATCCTGGCCGCGGTGTGCCGGGCCCCCGGCGCGGTACGGCATCTGCCGGCCGCGGCCCGACTGCTGCTGTTCCGGCGCGCGTTGCGGCCCTCGGGCGGCTGGTGGCTGCGGGACCGGGTCGAGGGCGTCGTGCCGGTGCGGACCTCGCGGAGGGTCGTCCGGGCCGAGACCGCCGGGTCCGTCGTACGGCTGGACCTCACCGGGCCGGGCGGCGTGGCCGAGACGCTCGACGTCGACCACGTCCTGGCCGCCACCGGCTACCGTCTGGACCTGGACTCCGTGCCGTTCCTGGCGCCGGCGGTGCGCCAGGCGCTCAGGCTGGTGCCGGGGTCGAGGGCGCCGCGGCTGACTCCGGGGTTCGAATCGTCGGTGCCGGGTCTGTACTTCACCGGGTCGCTCGCCGCCCCGATGTTCGGGCCGATGCTGCGGTTCGTCGCCGGCACCGGGTACACCGCGGCCCGGGTCGCCCTGGACCGTGCCCGCCGGGCGGCCGACGCCCGCTGACGGGCGTGTCGTCGGTCGACCGGCCGTGCCGCCCGCCGACCACGTACTCCGTCCGTCGCCGAGGGGGTTCCGGCCGAGCCTGGCCGGAACCCCCTCGGCGCGGGTCAGTCGGTGTGCAGGGTCAGTCCGTAGCGGTTGAGGATCTCGTTGACCGGCTGGAACCAGGTCTCCCCGCCGCCGGAGCAGTCGCCCCAGCCTCCGGAGGTGACGCCCTGGGCCTGGTCACCGCTGATGAAGGAGCCGCCGGAGTCGCCCGGCTCGGCGCACACGCTGGTCTTCGTCAGCTCGTGCACCGCGCCCTCGGCGTAGTTGACCGTCTCGTTCTGCGCCAGCACGGTGCCGCAGTGCCAGTGCGTCGTCGAGCCGGAGCGGCAGACCGAGGAGCCGACGGGTGCCACCGCGGAGCCGTGCACCAGCTGGTCCGGGACGGTGCCCCAGCCGAGGACCACCGGAACCGTCCACCAGCCGCTGCCGACGCTGACCCAGGCGTAGTCGTTGTCGGGGAACGAGGATCCCTGGAAGGTGCCGATGTACGAGCCGTCCCAGCCGCTCACCCCGGCGCCGGGCCGACCGCAGTGTCCGGCGGTGACGAAGCCGCCGTACACCGAGAAGCCGATGGAGCAGCGGACGTTGCCGGTGTAGTAGGGGTCGCCGCCGACCGTGCCCGCCGCGAAGGTCCGCGGCGCCGCGGAGACCGTGCGGACGGTGACGGGTCCGGCCGTGCGGGCCTGGGCGAGGAAGCGTTGGACATCGTTGTCGGAGCGCGCGGAGCGGACGACGTCCACGACGACCGTGTTGGCCTTCGGGTCCACCCGCCAGCCGCTGACGCCCCGCGGTGCCGACGTGCTGTCCAGGCGGGCCTTGGCCGTGTCCAGCTGCCGGGCGCTGTGCTGGACGCTGTGGACGGTGGCGCCGGTGGCCCGGACGGCGCGCAGGGCCGAGTCGGAGGCGTCGGAGGTGACGGCCACGGTGAGCCGGCCGGTCGCGTCGTCGAACCACGAGCCGCCGTAGGCGGATCCCGCGGCCGCGCGGGCCTTCGGTTCCACGGCCGTGGCGGTGCGTTCCGCCGCCAGCCGCGCCTCGGCCTGCCGCGCGGAGAGTCCCAGGTCCCGCTGCATCGCCTGGATCAGGCCGGGGGAGGTGGTGGGGGATGCGGCGGCGGGGGTCGCCGCTCCGGCCGGCGTGGTGCCCGCCACGGCCCAGCTGCCGAGCAGCACGAGTGCGGCCACGGCCACGTGGTGGAGTCGGGTGCGTCTCACAGGGGTGCCCTTCGTCGTTCCAGCGAGGTGGGGGTGGAACAACCGCGACCTGAGAGCGCTCTCATCCGGGTCGGGGGAAGCTTAGCGGGGCCAGGTCATCAGGTCCATGCCAATGGTGGGATTCGCGCCGGGCCCCACGCCGTCCTGTTTGCCTAATGGGTTTAGGTGGATATTCAATGGCTTCAGGTTCTTGGTGTGCTGGGGTGTGAGGAGCGGTATGGCGCGTGCGGGGTTGACCACGGAACGCCTGGTCAGGGCGGGGGCGGAGCTGGCGGACGAGGTCGGCTTCGAGCAGGTGACCGTCTCGGCCCTCGCCCGGCGGTTCGACGTCAAGGCCGCGAGCCTGTACTCGCACCTGAAGAACTCCCAGGACCTCAAGACGGGGATCGCCCTGCTCGCCCTGGAGGAACTCGCGGACCGGGCCGCCGACGCGCTGGCCGGGCGGGCCGGCAGGGATGCCCTCACCGCCTTCGCGAACGTCTACCGCGACTACGCTCGGGAGCATCCCGGCCGGTACGCGGCGGCGCGGCTCCGGCTCGACCCGGAGACCGCCGCTGTGAGCGCCGGGGGCCGGCACGCGCAGATGACCCGCGCGATCCTGCGCGGCTACGACCTGCCCGAGCCGGACCAGACCCACGCCGTCCGGCTGCTGGGCGGCGTCTTCCACGGTTACGTCAGCCTGGAACTGGCCGGCGGCTTCGCCCACAGCGCCCCGGACTCGCAGGAGACCTGGACCTGGATCCTCGACCGCCTCGACACGATGCTGCGCACCTGGCCCCCGAGGTGACCGCCCTCAGCACGACACGCGCGCGCCGCCCGCATGGCCGGGCGGCGCGCGTTCACCCGCGGCGCTTGCCCGTCGGTCGCGCGTGGACGTGGCTCGCGCGGAGCTGAGTCCCGTGCCGCCCGTCCGTGAGACGAGCCCGCGCGCCTGTAGTCGTCGGCTGCGCTCCGTTGCCGTCCGTGAGCGAACCGCGGTCGGATTCCTGGGTCCGGCGCGACCCTGACGAGCGCTTCGCCGGAATCGTCCCCGTTGCCGGGGACAGCGCTTTCCCTCGCCGTGACGCCTGGCATTCGGTGTCTCCCGGGTGGTTTCGGGCAGGGCTCCTGGCGAGCGATCAACCGTGCAAGCCGTGACGGCGGGGCGTGGCGGATGTTACAAATGCCGGATGGTCGACCGTTTTACCCGTCTTCGACGCATATCGCGGCGCCCGCTGCTGGGGAGAAGCCCGCGAAGCGTCGCCGGACAGGTGTTCGTTCTGCAGGTGGCGCTGGTGGCGCTGCTTGTGGCCTTCGCCGTCTTCGCCCTCGTCCTTCAGTCGCAGCGCGACATCAACGCCGAGGCCAAGCGCCGTTCCGTGGCGGTCGCGCAGACCTTCGCGCACTCCCCGGGCGTCGTGAGCGCGCTGCGGACGCCCGATCCGTCGAAGGTGCTCCAGCCCCTCACGGAGGCGGCGCGCGGGTCCGCGGGGGTCGACTTCATCGTCGTCATGGACACGAGCGGCATCCGCTACACGCACCCCCTGCCGGACCGCATCGGTCAGCGCTTCATCGGCACCATCAAGCCGTCGCTGGAGGGAAAGGTCTACACCGAGACCGTCCACGGGCCGCTCGGCGACGAGGTACAGGCCACCGTTCCCGTCAGGGACGGCAGCCACGTCGTGGCACTGGTCTCCGCCGGGCTCCAGGTCAAGCATGTGACCAGCCAGGTGCACCGACAGGTTCCGATCATCCTCGGCGCCGGCGCGGCGGCGCTGGGCCTGGCCACCGGCGTGACGGCCCTCGTCGGTAGGCGGCTGCGGCGGCAGACGCACAGCCTCGCCCCGGACGAGATGACCCGCATGTACGACCACCACGACGCCGTGCTGCACTCCGTACGCGAAGGAGTGCTCATCATCGGTGACGACGGGCGGCTGCTGCTCGCGAACGACGAGGCCAGGCGGCTGCTGGACCTGCCGGCTGACGCCGAGGGCAGGCAGGTGGCGCACTTCCCGACGCTGGAACCCGAGACGGTCGAACTGCTCACCTCCGGCCGTATGGCCACCGACGAGGTGCACCTCGCCGGATCCCGGCTGCTGGCCGTCAACCAGCGGCCCACACACCAGGACGGAAGCCCGGGACGAACGGTGGTGACGCTGCGCGACTCCACCGAACTCCAGGCCATCTCCGGCCGGGCCCAGGTCGCCCGGGAACGGCTGGAACTGCTCTACGACGCCGGACTGGGCATCGGCACCACCCTCGACGTGACCCGCACCGCCGACGAACTCGCCCAGGTCGCCGTCCCCCGCTTCGCCGACTACGTCTCCGTGGACCTCGCCGAGGGCGTGCTCCAGGGCGAGGAGCCCGCAGCCACCGCGACCGGCCTGCGCCGCATCGCCGTACGCGGTGTCCAGGACGACTCGCCGCTCTACGAGAAGGGCCGGCTGATCGACTTCCTGCCGTCCACGCCCATGGCCCGCAGCTACGGCACCGGCCACCTGGAACTGGTGACGGACCTGTCGTCGGCGTACGGCTGGCAGGCGCAGGACCCGGAGCGCGCCGAGGCGATCGTGGACTACGGCATCCACTCGCTGCTCTCCGTCCCGATCCGGGCCCGCGGTGTCGTGCTGGGCATGGCCAACTTCTGGCGCTGCAAGGAGCGCGGCGCGTTCGACGAGGAGGAGCTGTCCCTGGCCGAGGAGCTGGTGACCCGGGCCGCGGTCAGTATCGACAACGCCCGCCGCTACGCCCGCGAGCACGCGCTCGCGGTCACCCTGCAACGCAGTCTGCTGCCGCGGGCCCTGCCCGAGCTGAGCGCGCTGGAGGTCGGCTACCGCTATCTGCCCGCCCAGTCGGGCGTGAGCGGTGACTGGTTCGACGTGATCCCGCTGCCCGGCGGACGGGTCGCCCTGGTCGTCGGGGACGTGGTCGGGCACGGCCTGCACGCCGCCGCCACCATGGGACGGCTGCGGACCGCGGTGCACAACTTCTCCACGCTCGACCTGCCCCCCGACGAACTGCTGAGCCACCTGGACGACCTCGTCAGCCGCATCGACCAGGACGAGGCCTCCACCGGCGCCGCCGCGGCCGTCGTCGGAGCCACCTGCCTGTACGCCATCTACGATCCCGTGACCCGCCGCTGCGCCATGGCGCGCGCCGGCCATCTCGCGCCCGCGCTGATCAGCCCGGACGGCGGCGTCACCTTCCCGGATCTGCCGCACGGGCCGCCGCTCGGCCTGGGCGGCATGCCCTTCAGGACGGCCGAATTGGAGCTTCCCGAAGGCACCCAGCTCGTCCTGTACACCGACGGCCTCGTCGAGGACCGCCGACGGGACCTGGACGTCGGCATGGAAATGCTGCGCCAGGCGCTCGCCGGCCACCCCGACCGCACGCCCGAGCAGAGCTGCCAGGCGGTGCTGGACGCGCTGCTGCCCGCGCGTCCCAAGGACGACGTCGCCCTGCTCGTCGCCCGGACCCGGGCACTGCCGCGCGACCGGGTCGCCGAGTGGGACGTGCCGCCCGAACCCGCAGCCGTCGCCCGGGTCCGCGTCGCGGCCGCCCGCACGCTCGACGAGTGGGGCCTGTCCGAGCTCGGCTTCAGCATGGAACTCGTGCTGAGCGAGCTCGTCACCAACGCCATGCGCTACGGCGGCGAGCCGATCCACGTCCGGCTGATCCACGACCGCTCGCTGATCTGCGAGGTGTCCGACGGCACCAGCACCTCGCCGCATCTGCGCTATGCCGCGACGACCGAGGAGGGCGGCCGCGGGCTGTTCCTGGTGTCGCAGATGACCGAGCACTGGGGTACCCGCTACTCCCCGCACGGAAAGGTGATCTGGGCGGAGCTGGCCCTGCCCGAGAGCGTCGGGAGCCCCGCGGCGACCAGGTCGGGGACGGCCGCCCACCCCGCCGACGCTTGCCCCGCCGCCTCGCGGACACCCGTGCTTCCAGGCCAGGCAGCGGGCGACTGGTCCGGGTGACGGGCGTGATCGGGCCGGGGCGCGTGGTCCCCGCCCCGGCGCAGGTGCACGGTGCACGGGTGCGGTCGATCGATCGGTCGGTCCGTCTCGAAGCAGCGACGGCGCGGAACCACCCAGAAGGGCGGTCCCGCGCCGTCGTGAGGGGTGGACGGACGCCTCAGGCGGTGACCCCGGCGGCCTCCGGCCGCGGAGCGTGGCGCGGCAGGGTCAGCACGGCCAGGAAGCCGAGGACCGCGACCGCGGCGAAGAAGTAGAAGCCCCAGGGGTGGCCGATGCCGGCGGTGACCAGGGCCCCGGTGATCGTCGGGCCGACGATCGAGCCGATCCGGCCGATGCCGGAGGCCGAGCCGAGGGCGGTGCCGCGCACCGAGGCCGGGTAGTAGTGCGTCACGTAGGCGTAGACGAGCACCATGGCGGAGAAGACGAAGACGCCGGTGAAGAAGACGACGAGGTTGAGCAGGGAGTCGCTGCTCATCTTGATGCTCAGGCAGCCGAGCATGACCACGGACACGGCGAACCAGCCGAGTATGGTCCCCTTGATGCCCCGCCGGTCGGCGACGAAGCCGCCGACGACCAGGCCGACGACTCCACCGACGTTGAGTATCAGGAGCTGGGTGACGGCCGTGGGGACGGGATAGCCGGCGTCGTTCATCAGCTTGGGCAGCCAGGTGTTCAGGCCGTAGACCAGCAGCAGTCCCATGAACGAGGCGACCCAGATGCCGATGCCCGCGCGCAGGTAGACCGGCTTGAGCAGCTCGGTGAACGGGACCCGCTGCGCGCCGATCGCCTCCTTGGCCTGGACGAAGGCCTCCGACTCCGGCAGCCGGAACCACTGGATGCCGGCCACGACGAGTCCGGCCACGCCGAGCACGTAGAACAGGATCTGCCAGTTGTCGGTCACCTGGAGGGCCAGCAGGGAGGTGACCACGGCACCGGTGTGGTAGCCGGTCATGGTCAGGGTGCTGGCCCGGGCACGCCGGCTGGCGGGCATGTGCTCGGCCATCATCGTCAGCGACACCGGCATGCAGGCGCCGAGGCCCAGACCGGCGATGAGCCGGAGGACGGCGAACATCGTCACGGAGCCGGCCAGCGGCACCAGGATCGTGAAGACCGAGAACACCACCACCGACGCGATGAGCAGCAGGCGGCGCCCCAGCCGGTCGGCCAGCGGGCCGACGCAGACGGCGCCGATGGCGACGCCGACGAGCGACAGCGTCGCGATCATGGTGGCGTCGCCCGCGGTCATGCCGAGGTGGTGGGTCTTGAGCAGGGTCGGGATGATGGCGCCGAGGACGACGAGGTCGTAGCCCTCGAGCATGACGGTGATCCAGCACAGGACCACGGTCCAGGTGCCGCGCCCGGCGGTGCCGGTCTGCGCGGTCGTCCGGGACGAGACGGCGGATGTCATCAGGACGTTCCCCCCTGGGGACGGAAGCGGACGGGGCGGCGTCAGAACGGGTAGTCGGCGATGTCGGGCCGGACGGTGACCCACTGGGTCTCGGTGAAGGCCTCGACGTTGGCGGCGGCGCCGCCGAACCGGGACCCGGTGCCGGAGGCCTTGACCCCGCCGAAGGGGGCGTTGGGCTCGTCGCTGACGGTCTGCTCGTTGATGTGGACCTTGCCGGAGTCGATCCGGTCGGCGAGCTTCATCGCCGTCCCCACGTCGCCGAGGATCCCCACGGACAGCCCGTACTCGCAGTCGTTGACGATCCGGGCGGCCTCCTCCAGCGTCGAGAAGCCGATGACGGGGGCCACGGGCCCGAAGATCTCCTCGCGCCAGGCCGGCATGTCGGTCGTCAGGCCGCTCAGCACGGTGGCCCGGTAGCCCGCGCCGACGATCTCGCCGCCCGCGGCGAGAGTCGCGCCCGCTGCGACGCTGTCGGTGACGATGCCGTGCACCCGTTCGAGCTGGCGCCGGTCGATGAGCGGGCCGAGCGCGACGTCCTCGCGGGCCGGGTCGCCGACCGGCAGGGCCGCCGCCTTCGCGGCGAGCGCCGCGGTGTACTCCTCCAGCAGCGACTCGTGGACGATGTGGCGGCCGGTCGTCATGCAGATCTGCCCCTGATGCAGATAGGAGCCGAACGCGCCGGCTGAGGCCGCCTTCGCCACGTCCGCCCCGGGCAGCACGACCAGCGCGTTGTTCCCGCCCAGCTCCAGGTGGGCCCGCTTGAGCAGGCGTCCGGCCTGCTCGCCGATCGCCCGCCCGACCGGAGTGGACCCGGTGAAGGAGACCACCCGGACCTCGGGCGCCTCGACCACCGCCCGGCCGACCGAGCCGTCGCCCGGCAGCAGGTGCAGCACACCGGCCGGCAGGCCCGCCTCCTCGAAGACGCGCGCGATGACGACACCGCCGCTCACCGCCGTGCGCGGGTCCGGCTTGAGCAGGACCGCGTTGCCCAGGGCGAGCGCCGGAGCCACCGAGCGCAGGCCCAGGACGAGCGGGAAGTTGAAGGGCGCGATGACACTGACGACACCGGCGGGGCGGCGGCGGGACATCGACCAGCGGGCGTCCTCGGAGGTGAGCACCTCGCCCTGCGGGTGCGTCGGCAGGCCCGCGCACTCGAAGCACTCGCCCACGGCGAGCTGCGCCTCGAAGGCCGCCTTGGCCCGTACGGACCCGGCCTCGCGCACCAGCCAGTCCTCGATCTCGGTGGCGTGCTCGGCCAGCAGCTCGCCCGCCCGGCGCAGTACGGCGGCCCGCCGCTGCGGGGAGGTCGCCGCCCACACGCGCTGGGCCTCGGCCGCACGGGCGGACGCGCGGGTCACGTCCTCGGCGGTGGCCAGGCCCGCCGTCGCGAGCTGTTCTCCGGTCGCGGGCTCGACGACCGGCTGCTCGCCGGCGGCGTCCCTCCAGCCGTCGCTGAAGAACCTCTTGCCCCAGACGGCGCTGTCCAGGAGTGCCATCGGCTGTCCTCTCTTCTCTTCTTTTTGTGCGGTCTTTCGTGCGGTCGGGTCAGGACGGGGTGGTGAGCGCGGTGTCCACCTGGAGCAGCCGCGGGTGGTCCGGACGCTCGGCGAGGGCGGCCCGCAGTTCCTCGGCGTCGGCGACGTGCCGGGCCCGGACGCCGTATCCCTCGGCGATCCGGACGAAGTCCAGACCGGGGATGTCCAGACCGGGTGCGTCCGGCACACCCAGCAGGCCGCCGAACCAGCGCAGTGCCCCGTAGGTGCCGTTGCGCAGCAGGACGACGGTCAGCGGGAGGCGCTGCTGGGCGGCCGTCCACAGCGCGGTGATGCCGTAGTTGGCGGAGCCGTCACCGATGACGCCGACCACCGGCCGGCCGGGCTGCCCCATGGCGACCCCGACCGCGCCGGGCAGCCCGAACCCGAGTCCGCCGGCTGCCGGGAAGTAGTACGAGCCGGGCCGGCGCAGGTCCATCTGGCGCCACCAGGAGGCGTTCGTCGACGTCGACTCGACCACGTACGCGGTGTCCTCGGGCAGTTCGTCGCGCAGCGCGGCGAAGACCTGCTCGGGGTGCAGCCGGGAGCCGTCGCCCACGGGCGGCTCGGGAACGGGCCGGAAGGCACCGGACGACGCCTCGGGGCCGCCGAGCTGCTTCAGGAGCAGGTCGATGACGGCTCCCGGGTCGGCGACCAGCGCCTCGCCCATCGGCGCCCGCGCGGCGGCGGAGGCGTCCTCGGTCACCTGGACCAGCCGGGTGCCCTCGGGCAGGTACCGGCCGGGGAGGTGCTCGTGGTAGCGGAACACCGGCGCGCCGAGCACCAGGACGAGGTCGTGGCCCTCGAACGCCTCGCAGATCGGCGCGATGCCGGCGGGCAGCACCCCGCGGAACAGCGGGTGCCGGTTGGGGAAGGGCAGCCGGAACTGCGAGGGGGCCGCCCACACCGGGCCGCCCAGACGCTCGGCCAGCCGGACGGCGTCGTCGAACAGGCCGGCCGAGTCGATGTCCCCGCCCAGCACCAGCGCGGGCCGCCGGGCCGAGGCGACCCGTTCGGCCAGCCGGCGGCCCTGCTCCCCGTCGGGGACGGACGCACGGCCGACCCGCCGGTCGAGGATCGCGAGGGCGTTGTCGCCGGCCTCGGCGGCCCAGTCGTCGTAGGGGACCGACAGATACGTCGGGCGCCGCTGGAGCCGCGCCTCGAAGACGGCCTGCGCGAGGGCGCGCGGCACGTCCTGGGCGCACGCCGGCTCGGCGGCCCAGCCGACGAGCGGCCTCATCAGCGCCGGCGCGTCCACGTTGGACAGGTTGGCCTCCGGGCCGATGGCGGAGCGCACCTGCTGGCCGGCGACGATCACGAGCGGGGTGCGGGAGGCCACGGCGTTCGTCAGCGCGCCCATCGCGTTCCCCGATCCCGAGGCCGCGTGCAGATTGACCAGGACGGGACGGCCGGTCGCCTGCGCGTACCCGTCGGCCATGCCGACGACGGCGCCCTCGTGCAGGCCCAGGACGTAGCGGAAGCCGTCGGGGAGTTCGGCGAGGAAGGGCAGTTCGTTGGAGCCGGGGTTGCCGAACACGGTGGTGAGGCCCTGGCGCTCCAGGAATTCGTGGGAGAGGCGGCGTACAGAAGGCACAGACGTTCCCTTCGGAGTGACGCACGCCACGCTAGGCAAGCCCCGACATGAGCACCAATAAATCTTTTACCATCGCGATATAGAGTTCTTCGATATGAGGAACTTCGACCTCAACCTCGCCCGTGTCTTCGTGCTGCTGTACGAGACGGGCAGCGTCACGGTCACCGCCGACACGCTCCACGTCACCCAGCCCACCGTCAGCTACAGCCTGGGCAAGCTGCGCCGGCACTTCGGCGACGAGCTGTTCCGGCGCACCGGACGCGGACTGACGCCGACCGCCGGCGCCCGCCGGCTGTACGAGCCGTTGCAGCGCGCCCTGGCCGACATCGACGGCACCGTCCGCCAGGCCGACGTCTTCGATCCGCGGGTCATGTCCGGCCGCTTCACGGTGGCGCTGTCCGACCTGGGAGAGGTCACCCTGCTGCCACGCCTGCTGGCCGCGGCCCGCGAGCAGGCGCCCGGGGTGTCCTTCACCGTGCGCCCCCTGGACGTGGACGAGGCGGAGCACCAGTTGCGCCGCGGCGACATCGACGTGTTCGTGGCCACCCCGGTGCTGACCTCCCACCGGACCGTGCGGATCCCGCTCTTCCACGAGCGCTACGTCGGCATGGTCGCCGCCGGCCACCCCCGCGTTCGGGACGAGTCGGTCACCCTGGCCGAGCTCGCCGCCGAGTCCCACGCCACCGTCTTCGGCCCCAGTGGGCACGTCGTCCCGCGGGCCGTGCTCGCCGCGCACGGGCTCCTCGACCGGGTGGTGGTGGACGCCACCCGCTTCTCGACGCTGCCCTACCTGCTGGAACAGACCGACCTGATCGCCATCGTCCCCGAGTACGTCGGCGAGGTCTTCGCCTCCTCCCACCAACTTCGCCTGGTACGGCTCCCGTTCGACACCGAGCCGATCGAGGTGGCGCTGTACGCCCGGCACGAGTCCTCGCGCAGCCCCTCCCAGCGGTGGCTGGTGCAGTTCATGTCCCAGGTCCTGGGAGAGCGGGTGAGCCCGGCCCAACTGCCCCCGTCCGTCGCCCGGTAGGCCGGTCCGCGCGCCGTGCCCGCCATGAGCGTGAGGCGCGTAGGCCAACCGGGTGCAATTCGCCGGGCGTTACTCCGTCTCGGCGACGACGGCCTCCGGTTCTGCGGCGCGAGGCGGAAGGATGGAAGCCGGGCCCTGCGGGAGACCGTGTGGACCTTCGCGTAACCACCTCCCGAGAGAAAGCGTGTCACGGGCCGCATGACAGACGTCCAGCACACCGCGCGGGAAACCGCCGCTCCCCGTCGCCTGCGGCCCGGTGCCGTGGTGGTGAAGTGGGTGACGACGACCGATCACAAGACGATCGGCTCGCTGTATCTGATCACCTCCTTCACGTTCTTCGTGATCGGCGGCATCATGGCGCTGCTGATGCGCGCCGAGCTGGCCCGGCCGGGCCTGCAACTGCTGTCGACGGACCAGTTCAACCAGATGTTCACGATGCACGGCACGATCATGCTGCTGATGTTCGCGACGCCGCTGTTCGCCGGGTTCACGAACTGGATCATGCCGCTGCAGATCGGCGCCCCGGACGTCGCCTTCCCACGGCTGAACATGTTCGCCTACTGGCTGTACCTGTTCGGCTCGCTGATCGCCGTGGCCGGCTTCCTCACCCCGCAGGGCGCCGCCGACTTCGGCTGGTTCGCCTACGCCCCGCTGAACGACGTCGTCCACACCCCGGGCCTGGGCGCGGACCTGTGGATCCTCGGCCTCGGCATGTCCGGCTTCGGCACCATCCTCGGCTCGGTCAACTTCATCACCACGGTCATCTGCATGCGCGCCCCGGGCATGACCATGTTCCGCATGCCGATCTTCACCTGGAACGTGCTGCTCACCAGCGTCCTGGTGCTGCTGGCCTTCCCGGTCCTGGCGGCGGCGCTGCTCAGCCTGGAGGTGGACCGCAAGTGGGGCGCCCACGTCTTCGACGCGGCCAACGGCGGTTCGCTGCTGTGGCAGCACCTGTTCTGGTTCTTCGGGCACCCCGAGGTGTACATCATCGCGCTGCCGTTCTTCGGCATCGTCAGTGAGGTCATTCCGGTCTTCGCCCGCAAGCCGATGTTCGGCTACATGGGCCTGATCGGCGCCACCATCTCGATCGCGGGCCTGTCGGTGACGGTGTGGGCGCACCACATGTTCGTCACCGGTGGCGTGCTGCTGCCGTTCTTCTCCTTCATGAGCTTCCTGATCGCGGTCCCGACCGGGGTGAAGTTCTTCAACTGGGTCGGCACCATGTGGAAGGGCTCCCTGAGCTTCGAGACGCCGATGCTGTGGGCGACGGGCTTCCTGGTGACGTTCCTCTTCGGCGGTCTGACCGGCGTCCTGCTGGCCTCGCCGCCGCTGGACTTCCACGTCTCGGACTCGTACTTCGTGGTGGCCCACTTCCACTACGTCGTCTTCGGCACCGTGGTGTTCGCGATGTTCGCCGGATTCCACTTCTGGTGGCCGAAGTTCACCGGCAAGATGCTCGACGAGCGCCTGGGGAAGATGACCTTCTGGACGCTGTTCGTCGGCTTCCACACCACGTTCCTGGTGCAGCACTGGCTGGGCGCGGAGGGCATGCCGCGCCGGTACGCCGACTATCTGGCGAGCGACGGCTTCACCACGCTCAACGAGATCTCCACCATCGGCTCGTTCCTGCTGGGGCTGTCGCTGCTGCCGTTCTTCTACAACATCTGGAAGACGGCCAGGTACGGCAAGAGGGTCGAGACCGACGACCCGTGGGGCTACGGCCGCTCCCTGGAGTGGGCCACCTCCTGCCCGCCCCCGCGGCACAACTTCGTCACCCTGCCCATGATCCGCAGCGAGTCCCCGGCCTTCGACCTGCACCACCCGGAGGTCTCGGTCACGGACAAGCGGGAGAACCTGGGCCTGCCCGGATGACCGACGCGGCGAACCGCCCGGACGGGCAGCCGGCCGGGCCCACCGGACTGGCCGAGCAGGTCGAGGGCTATCTGCTGTGGCAGGCCCGCGTCGCCGAGGCCGAGCAGCGGGCCCAGGCCTTCACCGAGCCCATGCAGTGGCTGACCACGGCGCAGCGCGAGGAGATCGAGGAGCACTACGTCTCCGACTGCCTGCTGCGGGCCCGGGCGGACCTCCAGCGGATCGCCGAACGGTGCCGGGCACTGCGCGGCGAGTACGAGGAGCGCTACCGCCAGTTGCGGGCGCGGTGCTTCGCGTTCGTCCTCGTCGCCCTCGCCGTGCTGGCCGCGGCGGCGGTCCTGGCCCTGGCCCTCGCACGGCCCTGAGAGCGCGGATCCGTCCCGTCCGGCCGGTGCCGAACAACCTCGGGCCGCCCTCCTCACGGGGGCGGCCCGAGCGTGTTGTGCCGGCCCACCGTGCCGGCGGTCGTGATCACGGGAGCGTCACTGCGGCGGCTCGTCCTGGCCCGGGTCCGGTCGGCCGAGCTGCTCCTTGAGCTTCTCCTCGCCGGTGTCGACCTGGCTCCGGTGCTTTCCCTGGGTCCGCTCGTCGGCGTAGTCACCGGCTTTGTCGATGCCCTTGCCGGCCTGCTCCTCGTGACCTTTCAGCAGTCCCTTGAGCTTGTCCAGCATGCTCATCGCATACTCCTTCGCACCGTGGTTCCTCTCAGCATGGCCGACGGCGGTAGGGACTGCATCCGCAACCGGAACAGTGCGGTTGAGCTGCGGGAACACCGGTTCTCCGGCAGCGGGCGCGCTCAAGGGCGAAGGGCGGACGGGCTCAGCGGGCACACAGGTTCTCGGCCGGTGGCACACCGTCGAGGAGCCGGCGGCCGTCCCGCTCGGTGATGTGCCAGGCCGTGCACAGGGAGTCGTCCCGCGCGGAGCGCAGCAGCAGGAAGTCGTCGCCGTCGCGGTGCTCCACCCGGGCCTGCAACGCGGGGGCGTGCTCTCCCAGCCGGTCCAGGTAGTCGGCGGCGTAGTCGTCGGAGACGGTGTCCTCGTCGAACAGGCCCTGGAGGCCGTCCGCGTCCCGGTCGGCGGCGGCCTTCTGGACCCCGTCGGCCAGCGCGGCCACGCTCGGTGCGCCGGGCGGGGGTTCCGTCGCGATCGAATAGCACACCACACCCAGCCAGGTGCCCAGACCGACGACCAGCGCGATCACCGCGAGACGTGACTTGCTCGAACGCTTCGGGCGCCCTTCCGGCACTGCTCTTCCTCCCGACCTGCCCTGTGTAGGGGACCACTCTCCCATGGCGGAGGTGCCGTACGAGCACGAGGCCCTGGGCAGGGACGGAGCGGGACCGTCCTCAGGGCCCGGACGTCCCGCGGGTGGCCCGGTACAGGGCCCGCGAGGTGATGAGCAGTTCACGCCGCTCCCGCGCGGAGCCCACCATCGGCCGGGAGCCGCTGAGCGGCACCTGGGCGCTCTCCGGCAGGAACCTCACGGTCAGCAGGCCGATCGCGCCGGCCAGCATGAGGTAGTAGGCGGGCATCATGTCGTCGCCCGTGACGTCGACCAGGGCCGCGCTCACCAGCGGGGTGGTGCCGCCGAAGGCGGCGACGGCGAAGTTGAAGCCGATGCCCATGGCCGCGTAGCGCACCGCGGTCGGGAAGAGCGCGGGCAGGGTGGCGGCGCTCGGCGCGGCGAAGCAGGCCAGCAGGGTGGACAGGATCAGTACGCCGCAGACCGGCGCCCAGGTCCCCTCCGCCTTGATCAGCAGGAACGAGGGGATGGCGAGGACGATCATCGCGGCGGCCGCGACGCCGTAGACCGGGCGCCGCCCGACGTGGTCGCTGAGCCGGCCGACGAAGGTGATCAGCAGCACGATCCACACCATGCCCAGCAGCACCAGCAGGCCGGCGGAGCTGCTGGAGCGGTGCAGGGTCTCGGTCTGGTAGGTGGGCAGGTAGCCGGTGACCATGTAGTTGGTGACGTTGTAGAGCAGTACCAGGCCCATGCAGATCAGCAGGGCGCCCCAGCGCTCCTTGACGATGGTCCGCAGCTCGCTGCGCGCCGACTTCTGGGCGAGACTCCGCTCGTGCTCGTCCAGCTGCTGCTGGAAGGCGGGCGACTCCTCCAGCCGGAGCCGCATGTACAGGCCGATCACGCCGAGGGGACCGGCGATCAGGAACGGGACCCGCCAGCCCCAGGCGGTCATCTGGGTGTCGGTGAGGAGCAGGGTCAGCGCGGTGACCAGGGCGGAGCCCAGCGCGTAGCCGACGAAGGTGCCGAAGTCGAGCCAGCTGGAGAGGAAACCGCGGCGGCGGTCGGGGGAGTACTCGGCGACGAAGGTGGTCGCGCCGCCGTACTCGCCGCCGGTGGAGAAGCCCTGGACCATGCGGGCCAGCAGCAGGAGGACCGGGGCGGCGATGCCGAGGGTTCCGTAGCCGGGGATCAGGCCGATGGCGAACGTGCCGAGCGCCATCATGATCATCGTGGTGGCGAGCACCTTCTGCCGGCCGATCCGGTCCCCGAGCGGACCGAACACGAGGCCGCCCAGCGGCCGCACCACGAACGCCGCGGCGAAGGTCGCGAAGGAGGAGATCACCTGGGCGCCCGGGGAGGCGCCGGGGAAGAAGACCTTCCCGATGGTGGCGGCGAGGTAGCTGTAGACGCCGAAGTCGAACCACTCCATGCAGTTGCCGAGGGCGGAGGCCCCGACCGCACGCCTGAGCAGCGCGGGCTCGACGATCTGCACGTCCTCCTCGCGCAGGGCGCGCCGGCTGCGCCGCAGCCGGCGGGTCAACTCCTCGCGGACCTGCCGCGGCAGCCGCGCGGCGGCCTCCCGCGGCCCGGGCGGGCCGCAGGGACCGGCCTGCCCGTCGGGTGTCACGTTCACCACCGCGTCACCTTGCCCTTGTGCGTGGATGAGTGTGTGGATGTACGAGGTATGGGCATTCTGCGGGGAATCGGCTCCCGGTGCGTGTGGGAGCGGCTGCCCCCAACGGCGTTCCTCACGCCCTCGACCACCGGTCCATGACCCGGGACCGGCGCGAGCCCGACTCACGCCCCGCGCCCGGGGGGAAGATGAGAGCGCGAGCGGACAGCAGACGCACGACGACGCGGAGGAGCGTGGGTGGCATGCGGCACGAGCGAGCGGGCAAGCCGGCCGGACCCGAGGACCTGATCGACGTCGCCCGGCTGGTGACGGCGTACTACGCGCTGCACCCCGACCCGGCCGAGACGGGACAGCGGGTGGCGTTCGGAACCTCCGGACACCGCGGATCGTCCCTGGCGACGGCGTTCAACGAGGACCACATCGCCGCGACCAGCCAGGCGATCTGCGAGTACCGCGCACGCCAGGGTACCGACGGGCCCCTCTTCCTGGGCGCGGACACGCACGCCCTGTCCGAGCCCGCGCGGGTCACCGCGCTGGAGGTCCTCGCGGCCAACGACGTCACCGTCCTCGTCGACACGGCGGACGGCTACACCCCCACCCCGGCCGTCTCCCACGCGATCCTGACGCACAACCGCTCGCGCACCTCGGGCCTCGCCGACGGCGTGGTCGTGACCCCGTCGCACAACCCGCCCGGTGACGGCGGCTTCAAGTACAACCCGCCCAACGGCGGCCCGGCGGGCTCGGCGGCGACCTCCTGGATCCAGGACCGGGCCAACGAGATCATCGCGGGCGGCCTGAAGGACGTACGGCGCGTCCCGTACACCCGCGCGCTGGCCGCGCCCGGCACCGGCCGCCACGACTTCCTCGGCGCCTACGTCACCGATCTGCCGAGCGTGCTCGACCTCGACGCGGTCCGGGACGCCGGTGTGCGCATCGGTGCCGACCCGCTGGGCGGCGCCTCCGTCCGCTACTGGGGCCGCATCGCCGAACAGCACCGGCTCGACCTGACCGTGGTCAACCCGCTCACCGACCCCACCTGGCGCTTCATGACGCTGGACTGGGACGGCAAGATCCGTATGGACTGCTCCTCGCCGTACGCGATGGCCTCGCTCATCGGGCAGCGCGACCGCTTCCGGATCGCCACGGGCAACGACGCCGACGCCGACCGGCACGGCATCGTCACCCCGGACGCCGGGCTGATGAACCCCAACCACTACCTCGCCGTGGCCATCTCCTACCTCTACGCCCACCGCACCCGCTGGCCCGGCGAGGCGGGCGTCGGCAAGACACTGGTCTCCTCCGGCATGATCGACCGGGTCGCCGCGGACCTCGGCCGCCGGCTCGTCGAAGTGCCCGTGGGCTTCAAGTGGTTCGTGGACGGGCTGATCGGCTCCTCGCTCGGCTTCGGCGGCGAGGAGTCCGCCGGAGCGTCGTTCCTGCGCCGGGACGGCTCGGTGTGGACCACCGACAAGGACGGCATCGTCCTGGCCCTGCTCGCCTCCGAGATCACGGCCGTCACCGACCGGACGCCGTCCCAGCACTACGCGGAACTCACCGCCCGCTTCGGCGAACCCGCCTACGCCCGCGTCGACGCGCCGGCCACCCGCGAGGAGAAGGCCCGTCTGGCCAGGCTGTCCCCGGCCCAGGTCACCGCCGACACCCTCGCCGGGGAGCAGGTCACCGCCGTCCTCACCGAGGCGCCCGGCAACGGCGCACCCATCGGCGGCATCAAGGTGACCACCGAGAACGCCTGGTTCGCGGCCCGCCCCTCGGGCACCGAGGACGTCTACAAGATCTACGCCGAGTCCTTCCGGGGCCCCGACCACCTCTCCCAGGTCCAGGACGAGGCCGAACGCGTCGTCCACGCGGCACTGGGCGGATGACGACGGCACCGACGACAGCGGCGGGAGCGCGGGAGACAATCGGGACGAGTGGCCCGGCTCACATGGCATGACGGGGGCATGCCCGACACCATGGGTCCTTTCACCGGCAGGCCGAAGGGATGAAGCATGTTCCGCAAGGTGCTGGTCGCCAACCGCGGCGAGATCGCGATCCGCGCGTTCCGCGCCGGCTACGAACTGGGCGCGCGAACCGTCGCCGTCTTCCCGCACGAGGACCGCAACTCGCTGCACCGGCTGAAAGCCGACGAGGCCTACCAGATCGGCCAGCCGGGGCACCCGGTCCGCGCCTACCTCTCCGTCGAGGAGATCGTCCGCGCGGCACGCCGGGCGGGGGCGGACGCCGTCTACCCCGGCTACGGGTTCCTGTCCGAGAACCCCGAACTCGCCCGCGCCTGCGAGGAGTCGGGCATCACCTTCGTCGGGCCGGACGCCGCCACGCTGGAGCTGACGGGGAACAAGGCCCGCGCCGTGGCGGCCGCCCGCGCGGCCGGCGTGCCGGTGCTCGGCTCCTGCGCGCCCTCCACCGACGTCGACGAACTGGTCCGCGCCGCCGAGGACATCGGCTTTCCCGTGTTCGTCAAGGCGGTCGCGGGCGGCGGAGGGCGCGGCATGCGCCGGGTGGAGGACCCCGCCGCGCTGCGCGAGTCCATCGAGGCGGCGTCCCGGGAGGCGGCGTCCGCGTTCGGCGACCCCACCGTGTTCCTGGAGAAGGCCGTCGTCGACCCGCGCCACATCGAGGTGCAGATCCTCTCCGACGGCCAGGGCGACGTCATCCACCTCTTCGAGCGCGACTGCTCGCTCCAGCGCCGCCACCAGAAGGTGATCGAGCTCGCCCCCGCGCCGAACCTCGACCCCGCCCTGCGGGAGCGGATCTGCGCCGACGCGGTGCGCTTCGCCCGGGAGATCGGCTACCGCAACGCGGGCACCGTGGAGTTCCTGCTCGACCGCGACGGCAACCACGTCTTCATCGAGATGAACCCGCGCATCCAGGTCGAGCACACGGTCACCGAGGAGGTCACCGACGTCGACCTGGTCCAGGCCCAGCTCCGCATCGCCGCCGGCGAGTCCCTGGCCGACCTCGGGCTCTCCCAGGACACCGTCACCCTGCGCGGCGCCGCCCTGCAGTGCCGCATCACCACCGAGGACCCGGCCAACGGCTTCCGCCCGGACACCGGACGCATCAGCGCCTACCGCTCCCCGGGCGGCTCCGGCATCCGCCTGGACGGCGGAACCACCCACGCGGGCACCGAGATCAGCGCGCACTTCGACTCGATGCTCGTCAAACTCACCTGCCGCGGACGGGACTTCAAGGCCGCGATCGGCCGGGCCCGGCGCGCCGTGGCCGAGTTCCGCATCCGCGGGGTCGCCACCAACATCCCGTTCCTCCAGGCCGTACTGGACGACCCCGACTTCCAGGCCGGCCGGGTCACCACGTCGTTCATCGAGCAGCGCCCCCACCTGCTGACCGCGCGCTCCTCCGCCGACCGCGGCACCAAACTGCTCACGTACCTCGCCGACGTCACCGTGAACAAGCCCCACGGGGAACGGCCCGAGCTGATCGACCCGGTCACCAAGCTGCCGCCGCTGCCCGCGGGCGAGACGCCCCCCGGCTCGAGGCAGAGGCTCGTCGAACTCGGCCCCGAGGGCTTCGCCCGCCGGCTGCGCGAGTCGCCGACCATCGGCGTCACCGACACCACCTTCCGCGACGCGCACCAGTCGCTGCTCGCCACCCGGGTGCGCACCAAGGACCTCCTCGCCGCCGCCCCGGTCGTGGCGCGGACCCTGCCCCAGCTGCTGTCCCTGGAATGCTGGGGCGGGGCCACCTACGACGTCGCCCTGCGCTTCCTCGCCGAGGACCCCTGGGAGCGCCTGGCCGCCCTGCGCGAGGCGGTGCCCAACCTCTGCCTCCAGATGCTGCTGCGCGGCCGCAACACCGTGGGGTACACCCCCTACCCGACCGAGGTGACCGACGCCTTCGTCCAGGAGGCCGCCGCCACCGGCATCGACATCTTCCGCATCTTCGACGCCCTGAACGACGTGGGCCAGATGCGCCCGGCCATCGACGCCGTACGCGAGACCGGGACGGCGGTCGCCGAGGTCGCCCTGTGCTACACGGGGGACCTGTCCGACCCCGCCGAGCGCCTGTACACCCTGGACTACTACCTGCGTCTGGCCGAGCAGATCGTGGCCGCCGGAGCGCACGTCCTGGCCGTGAAGGACATGGCGGGGCTGCTGCGCGCGCCCGCCGCGGCCCGGCTCGTCTCGGCGCTGCGGCGCGAGTTCGACCTGCCGGTCCACCTGCACACCCACGACACCGCCGGCGGTCAGCTCGCCACCTACCTCGCCGCCGTCCAGGCCGGCGCCGACGCCGTGGACGGCGCGGTCGCCTCCATGGCCGGCACCACCTCCCAGCCGTCGCTGTCGGCGATCGTCGCCGCCACCGACCACTCCGACCGGCCCACCGGCCTCGACCTGAGGGCGGTCGGCGACCTGGAGCCGTACTGGGAGAGCGTCCGCAAGGTCTACGCCCCGTTCGAGGCGGGACTGGCCTCGCCGACCGGGCGCGTCTACCGCCACGAGATCCCCGGCGGTCAGCTGTCCAACCTGCGCACCCAGGCGGTCGCGCTGGGCCTTGGCGATCGTTTCGAGGACATCGAGGCGATGTACGCCGCCGCGGACCGCATCCTGGGCCGCCTCGTCAAGGTCACCCCCTCGTCCAAGGTGGTCGGCGACCTCGCCCTGCACCTGGTCGGCGCCGGTGTGGGCCCGGAGGAGTTCGAGGCGGCGCCGGACCGGTTCGACATCCCCGACTCCGTGATCGGCTTCCTGCGCGGTGAGCTGGGCACGCCGCCCGGCGGCTGGCCTGAGCCGTTCCGCACCAAAGCGCTGCGGGGCCGCGCGGAGGCCAAGCCCGTCACCGAGCTGAGCGCCGAGGACCGCACCGGCCTGGAGAAGTCCCGCCGCGCCACGCTCAACCGGCTGCTGTTCCCCGGTCCGACGCGGGACTTCGAGGCCCACCGCCAGGCCTACGGCGACACCAGCGTGCTGGACAGCAAGGACTTCTTCTACGGGCTGCGCCCCGCCTACGAGTACGCCGTCGACCTCGAACCCGGCGTGCGGCTCCTCATCGAGCTCCAGGCCATCGGCGAGGCGGACGAACGCGGGATGCGCACCGTGATGTCCACGCTGAACGGCCAGCTCCGCCCGATCCAGGTGCGCGACGCCGCGGCGGCCTCCGACATCCCCGTGACCGAGAAGGCCGACCGGGCCAACCCCGGCCATGTGGCGGCACCGTTCGCCGGGGTGGTGACCCTCGCGGTCGCCGAGGGCGACGAGGTGGCGGCCGGCGCGACCGTGGCCACCATCGAGGCGATGAAGATGGAGGCCGCCATCACCGCCCCCAGGGCCGGCCGGGTGACCAGGCCGGCCATCAACCGCATCCAGCAGGTGGAGGGCGGCGACCTGCTCGTCGAGATCGGCTGAGCCGCCGGCGCCGCCGTACGAGCGTCCGTCGGCGTGGTGACGTGCCGCAGCCGTCTGCCGCGTTCCGTCGGAGGGTGGCTCGGTCGCGTGATCATCTAGCGTGGGTGATATGCCCGACTTGCCGCATGGTGTTCATGGCCGACCGCCCACCCTCGCCGAGCGCTGGGCCGCCTTCCGGGTGTCGCCCTTCCTGCCCGCGACCGTGCTCACGCTGATCCTCGCCGCCGCGGCCGGACTGTTCGCGGGGTCCTACACGTACGCCATGGCGAACCCCACCCCGCACACCGTCCCCGTCGCGGTCGTCGGCGCCTACGACCAGCCGCAGGGCGTCCGCTTCGTCGCGGGCATGGAGAAGGCCCTGGCCGCTTCCCTGCGCTTGCACGCGTTCGGCAGCCGGAGCGCGGCGGAGCAGGCGGTGGACGACCAGAGGGTGTTCGCCGTGCTCGACGTTCCCACGCCCGGCCGCGCCATCACCGTGGACGTGTCCGGCGCGTCGGGCGCGACCGTCGCCCAGGTGCTGACTCAGGCGGCGATGACGACCGGGAAGGCCGCCGGCGTACCGGTCGTGGTCCACGACCTCAAGCCGCTGCAGCAGGGCGACCCGCGCGGGCTGGCGATCTTCTACATCTCGCTTGCGGCCGTCGTCATCGGCTTCATCGGCGCCATCCAGCTGAGCGTGCACGCGGCCGCGCTGAACCCGGTGGCGCGGATCGCCTTCACCGTCGTCTACGCCCTGCTCGGCGGATTCGTGATCGCCGCGGTGGTGGACTGGCTGCTCGTTGCGCTGCGTCTGCCGTTCGTCGAGTCCTGGCTGATCCTGACGCTGACGATGTTCACGACCGGCATGGTCTTCACGATGTTCAACACCTTGTTCGGCCGCTGGGCCATGTTGCCGACGTGGGTTCTGCTGGTGATGCTCGGCAACCCGTCCTCGGGCGGCGCGGTCTCCTGGCCGCTGCTGCCCTCCCCGCTCGGAGTCGTCGGCCGCTGGCTGCCGCCCGGGGCCTCGGTGAACGCCCAGCACACCGCCGTGTACTTCCCGGGCCACCAGCACGCCTTCCCGTTCCTGGTCCTGGCGGGCTGGATCGTCGTCTCCTGCACGGTCTTCGGATTCCGGCACCGCCGCCACCCCGGCGGCCGCCCGGGCCACCCGGCCCACGCGACTCCCTGAGCCGGACCGCAACGCCGTGGTGGCGATCGGTCACCGTCCACGCACCGTTCCGGTTGGCGAGACCGTAAGGAGACCGGTTTGTTGTCCCGAACCCGGTGTCGGCCCGCGACCATGCAGACATGGATCATCCAACGGGGGGACGCGGCCGGGCGGGGGCGCCGGCACGCGGATGCGTGATCACCGTGCTGGTCGCGGTCGGCGTGGTGTGCGCGCTGGTGCTCTGCGCGCTGTGGCAGCTTCACCGCACCTTGGACCGTACGCCGCCCGACGTCGGCGCCTTCGCGCACTCCGCCGCCACCCGGGCCGCCGACGCGGCCGCGGCACGGACGAGTTCAGCGCGCCTGACGAGCCTGACGTCGGCGCTGCCCTGGGCCGTTCCGCTCGGCACATCGGTGGCGGACTCCTGCCGGACGGAGGACCAGAACCCGTTCTTCGGCCCAGCGGACTGGGCACCGATCAACTGCGTCCGCAGCAGCGTCCTCTACCTCGCGTTCGACGGGGACATCCGCACGCACCTCCACCAACTCGACGGGGTGCTGGCCGAACAGGCGTGGGTGGGCTCGGGTTCGTCCCCGAACACGCTGACCGGGACTGCGACCTGGATGAGCCAGGCCGGCGGTGACCCGTCCCCGGCCGCGTCGCAGCGGGGAAGCACCGAACCCCCGGGTTCGCAGCCGATCTGCCTGTCCACGACGTACAACCCGGGCACGCGGAAGCACGGTATTCCGCACGGTGGGCTCGGCGTCCGGCTGCGAGTGGCGGTGGCGGAGCGTCCGTGCACGCCCAGAGCGGACACCGGCGACATCCAAATCGGCGGCACAGTGGAGAAGTCCGGGGTCGACGGGACCGTCTACCTCGCCTGGCACCCCCTGTTGACCGACACGGTGAGTCGCTCCGCCTACACCGCGCACCGCTACGTGGCCGCCTTCTCCCTCGTCGACAGCTACGCCGTCCAGTCCACTACGCGTTCGTGGTGACCACGCGGTGTTCCCACGGGAACGCGAGCGACGGTTCGAGGCGGCCCGAGGCGGGGCGGGAGGGGCTGACGCGGGTTGAAGCGTGGAAGTTCCGCAGGTCGGAGAGAAACCGCAGGTCAGGGCATATGCGAGGGGCCCTCTGCAGCCCTGTTCCGGCGGGCCGCCATCACCGCGTAGACGAGGACGCCCGCGAACAGGAACAGCACGCCCTGGTAGACCGCCGCGTACCCGGCGCCCGCGACGAGCCACAGCGAGAAGGCGGCCGCGTGCAGCCGGTCATCGACACCAGCGCGGCCAGCGCGACGGCCCAGCCGCCCCAGGAACCGCCGAACATGGCGTTCACGGCGTCCGAGAAGGGCGCGGGATCGAGCACGCCAGCCGCCGCGTCCGGATTGTGGGTACGACCGCGCACCCGTCCGTGGTCTGGGTGGTCCAGGCGGCGAAGAATCTCGTCATGGACCTGGAGGACGTGGGTTGCCGAGCGCGTTTCATGATCCGGGACAGGGACGGCAAGTTTCCTGAGCTGTTCGACGCCATCTTGAAGGACGCGGGGGTCGAGGTCGTGCTCAGCGGGGTCCAGATGCCGCGAATGAACTCGACCATGGAGAGGTGGGTGCAGACGTGTCGGCGTGAGCTGCTGGACCGCACGTTGATCTGGAGCCAGCGCTACCTCTGCCGCGCTCTGTGGGAGTTCGAGCGATTCTACGATTCCCATGGGCCGCATCAGGGCATCGCAAACGCCCGACCGCTGCACCCCTTGCCCCGAGCGATCAACGAGCCAGAGCGGATCACCCGCTTCGACATACGCAGACGCGAGCGCCTCGGCGGCATCCCCACGAGTACGGACACGCAGCGTGACCTGGGGGACGAGGTTTCCGGCAAGGGCAGGGTCCCAGGCGGATATCAGGGGCGTACGCGGTGTTGTGTGCGCTGGGGGGAGGATGTTCGATCGTTCCGTCGCCACCAGAGGCGGGCGACGGAACGGAGACCGGATGAGAACGCCCGGATGTACGGGAACGAAGAGGCATGGGCTGCTTGGCATCGCTGTTGCTTGTGTGATGGCCCTGACGGGGTGCACCGGGGAGGACGGGACGGCGAGCGCAACTGACTCCGGAGGTGGAGACGGTACGCGCAGCGCCGCTGGCTGCCATCCCGAGGTCCGCTCGGGGCAGCCCCCCGAGTGGGCGCGGAGTGGATTCAGCAGCGATAGCGAGGTGAAGTACGTGGTCGGTAACCACGGCCAGATCGCAGGGGTGATCTTCGGTCACCCCCTGCACGCCCCGGTCGGGGAAGGCCGCCAGAACAAGATCCTCTGGGTGGCTCGGGACGGCAATGACACGACCGGTGGGGACGGGAACCTGCTCATTACGGCCGAGGCGGCCGACTCGGGACAGGTGGTTGAGCGGACCATCCGCGGCGGACCAGGACCTTCCATCATTGACATGCCCGCGGCGGGCTGCTGGACCTTCACCCTGCGGTGGAGCGGCCACACCGACACCGTCGATCTCTCCTATCGCTCCGCGTGATGTCGTGCGGCGCGGCCTTCGTCAGCTATGAGCCGGTTGTCGAACTGACTGGTGACGAAGGATGGCGCTTTCTGTGAAGAGCCTCTACGGTGACTCGCGGATACTTCTCAACTGGCATTGATATCAAGGGTGTTGACCATCCCTGGATAGGCGTGGGGGGCGTGATGGAAGGTCCGTCAGGTAGATCTGCCTCGGGTGCCGGAGGTGCCCGATGAGCGCAGTTGCGTGGTTCCTGGCTGCCGCCCATGCTGCCGTGATCGCGGTTCTCGTCCGTGCGGGTGCAGCCAAGCTGGCTGCACCCGCTGTCGCTGCGGCAGCGGTAGGCGAGCTGAAGCGGAGTCATGGCCCCGTCCCCACCGCCTGGATACGCGCCCTCGGGGTAGTCGAAATGACAGCGGCGATCGCGACTGTGCTGCCCGTGCTGCGTCTTGCGGCACTCATGATGGTGCTGGTTCTCGGGCTCGGATTCGCCGCGGCCGGAGCGGGAGGTATGGCGCGAGGGACCGGCAAGCCGTGCGGCTGCTTCGGGGCCGAGAGCGGCCGCCCGCTGGGCCCTGCCAACATCGCGATCGGTGCAGTTTTCACCGGTTTCACGGTTCTTGCCCTCGCACTTCGAGGGACGGCGAACGACGCGTCGTTCGGATCGGCGACGGCCCTGCTGGCAGTCACCCTCTCGGCCGGGTGGCTGCTGGTCGGCGCTCGGCAACACCTCCGCACCGTTCTTCGCCACGCCACCAACGGAGGGGAAAGAACCGCATGACCATCATATTGGCCACCGCGCTGCTTGCACTTACCGCGGCAGTCGTGCTGCTCTACGCGATGCTGGGTGAACTGTCGTCCAGACTGCCGGCCGAGAACGAAGCCGCCGCCGATCAGATCAGACCGCTGAAGGACTACCGTCCTGGTGCCACTGCCGCCGCATGGCCGGCCGGGCTCCTCCCGCTCGCCGGGATGGAGCGTGCAGTGGTCCTCGTTCTCAGCCCGATATGCACCACGTGCACCAAGGTCGCGGGGGAGCTAGGTCAGCTTCCCGACGGCGCGCTCGGCGAAGCCGTCGGCTTGGTGGTCTCCACGGGTAGCAGAGAGACGGGCGAGGCGTTCGTGGCCGAGTATGCACTGGGGCGCATGCCACATCTGGTCGACGAAGGTGGGTCGTGGGTCACCGGGAATTTCGGCGTTAATTCCAGCCCGTCGGCCCTCGTCTTCGAGGAGGGAGTGCTCACCGAGGCCTACACCTTCGGCACCGTACAGGCCATCCGGGAACAGTTCATCGGAACCATACTGGAAGGGGCACACTGACATGTTCAATCTGCGTGCGAGGAACACGGCGGCGGACAACGCACAGCCCGACGGCCATGGGAGCGACGGGAAGAAGCTCGGCCGTCGGCGGCTGCTGAGCAGAATCGGTACTACCGGCCTGGCCACGTCCGCCGCCGTGTTCGTCGGCACCGCCGCGGCCACGAAGGCGTCCGCCCAACCCCTGTGCTGCAGCCTCGCCAACTACCCCGAGAACACCACCTACTCGTACTGCAGTGCTCACGCCGCCTACATCTGGTACTGCAGTGCAAACCCCTACCTGCACTGCGCCTGTTGCGAGACGGCGGGCAACAAGCTGTCTGCAGCGCAGTGCCAGTACAACTGACGGATGGGGAGTGGACATGGTGACGTGGCTCGTGGTCGGGGGGATCGGTGCAATCCTCCAGGTATTCAGCCCTTGAGGCCAGTCCATGGCCGGGGTCGCCGGCCCGATGTTGAGCCGCAGTCGAGCGCAGGGGACGAGGTTCCTGCTGGGGCTGATGACCGGAGGAGCCCTCGCGTCGACCCTGTTGGCCGCGGTGTTCTTTGCTCTGGGCACACTGGTCGGGACGGTACTGCCGGACACACCTCGGTACATCGCAGCGGCGATCGCGCTCGCGGTGTTCGGTGGCCTGGACGTCGCCGGTCGTACGCCGCACATCTGGCGCCAGGTTCCCCAGGCTCTGGTGCGCACCCTGCCGCCGTGGCGGCTTGGGGCGGTGTGGGGGTTCGACCTGTCGCTGCTGTTCACCACGCAGAAGAGCACATCGCTGACATGGGGTGCGCTGACGGGGTGCGTCCTCATCTCACCGTCCGCTTCCTGGGCGGTGCTGATCGGGATGACCATGGTGTCGGTGGTCACTATCGCCGGTCGCAGTGTGCTCTTCGCCCTGCGTGGTCCGGCGCTCGTCGGCGACCGCGACCGGACGTGGTTCCTGCCGATGCGACGTGTCGCGGGTATCGCGCTGATGGCGCTGGCTGCGGCGATCGCCGTACAGGGCGGATGAGATGAGCGAGAGAGTACGAGCCGAAGATCCACGCGGACAGATAGTGATCACCAGGTTCGAGTGTCGGAGCCTGTATGCCCTGCTGCTCATCCGCCTGCTCCACCGCACGGTGAAGAAGGATGTGCGCCGTTACGCCGGTGGCTACCTCGGCGGAACGACGTACGTCCAGTGGCGGCAGCGAACCCTGCTCAGCTTCTCCGTGTGGGACAGCCTGGGGAGCATCTACGACATGGGGCAGGTGACGCGGCACGTCTCCGCCGCCCGCATACCGGGGCGGCTGCGCGCCGCCACCGCCTGCGGGATCTACAGCTACCGGGGGGACTGGCGGAACGTCATGTTCGAGACCCCGGTCGACGCAGGGGAGGAGCCGATCCGCCCGATCGGTGCCTCCCCTGCCCGACCACACCACTCATCGCACGCAGACCGGAGGAGCCAGCCATGACCATCACCCCCGTCGACAAGGGCTACGCGTTCATCAAGAACAACAGTGACGGCACCATCGACGTCCTGGTCGCCGCGACACTCCAGGCCGACGGAAACCCCGACAAAATCGTCTCCGTCCATTACAACCGGCCGGCAGTCGACCTCGGCAACGCCGTGCGGACCGTGAAGGCGGGCAGCATGCTCCGCACCTCGGAGCCGACGCTGGTCCGCTCCGAGGCCGACGAAGTGGTGCGCATTCGCGTCGACCGGTGACGAAGTGGCGGAGGCGGACGGGAATCGAACCCGCCGGACGGGGATGCCCCGTCCCTCCCGCTTTGAAGGCGGGGAGGCCCACCAGGAACCCTGACGCCTCCGCTCGTCACTCTAAACGACTCGGCCGGTTTCCGGGGGCTTCCCGGGAAGCGGCCGACGCAACTCACCCATCGACGAAAGCAGCATCACCCGTGACCGCACCCGGCTCCTTGCCCGCATCCGAGACGGCCCACCGCGATCCGCTCCGGCTGACGCAGTACGCGCGCGGCGGCGGATGCGCCTGCAAGCTGCCTCCCGGCGAGCTCGAGGCTCTCGTCGGTGACCTGTCCGGGAGGCACGTCGCGCCCCTGGTCGCGGAGGGCGCCGGGGCTCTGCTCGTCGGCCTGGAGAACGGCGACGACGCTGCCGTCGTCTCCCTCGGAGAGAACAACGCCGTCGTCCTCACAACGGATTTCTTCACCCCTGTCGTTGACGACGCCTTCGACTGGGGCCGCATCGCGGCAGCCAACGCCCTCTCGGATGTGTATGCCATGGGTGGTACCCCGCTGACCGCGGTCAATCTGGTCGCCTGGCCCCGCGAGGAGCTCCCCGTCGAACTCCTGCGTGAAGTCCTGCGGGGCGGGTTGGAGGTGACGCAGGCTGCGGGCTGCCACCTGGCCGGGGGGCACAGCATCGACGATCCGGAACCGAAGTACGGCCTGGCGGTGACCGGCCTCGCCGACCCCCACCGGCTGCTGCGCAACGACGCCGGACGCCCCGGACTGCCGTTGACGCTCACGAAGCCGCTTGGCATCGGCGTCCTCAATACCCGTCACAAGGCAACCGGGGAGCGCTTCGCACACGCGGTGGAGACGATGGTGGCGCTCAACCAGGAGGCGTCACGGGCCGCGCTGGCGGCAGGCGTCGAGTGCGCCACGGACGTCACCGGCTTCGGCCTGCTGGGCCACGTGCTCAAACTGGCGCGTGCGAGTGGCGTCACGGCGGTGCTGGACTCCGCTACCGTGCCCTACCTCGATGGCGCGCGCCAGGCGGTACGCGACGGGTTCGTCAGCGGCGGCACTCACCGCAACCTCGCTTGGGCCAGTCCCCACACGGCGTGGGGACCGGGCCTCAGCGAGAATGAACGGCTGCTGCTGGCTGACGCCCAGACCTCGGGCGGCCTGCTGGTCGCCGGAGAGATCCCTGGGGCCCCCGTCATCGGAGAGCTCGTTCCTGCCGGAGAGCACCCTGTTGTCGTCCGCTGACGAACACAGCCGTCACAGAGCGGGCGGTGACCGGTCGGCAACCACCGCAGACGCCCGGCGTCGGATCCCCCGGACCGACGTGCTGCTGGCCGGGGCGCCGTTCGCCGATGCCGTGGACCGGCTGGGCGCTGCGGCAGTCAAGCACGCGATCCACCGTGCCCAGGACAGCGCCCGGCGAGGGGAGATCGCACCGGAGGCGGTCGCCCACACCGCCGCCGGTCTGCTGCCCACGACCGCGACCACGCTGACCTCCGTGCTCAACGCCACCGGCGTAGTGGTCCACACCAACCTCGGCCGCGCGCCGCTGTCGGCCGCGGCGGTGGCCGCACTGTCCACCGCCGCTGGCTACGTCGACGTCGAGTACGACACCGAGACCGGTACTCGGGCCCGACGCGGCCGCGCCACCCTGGCCGCGCTCCTGGCGGCCGTGCCGGCGGCCGAGGACGCGCATGTCGTCAACAACGGTGCTGCCGCACTGGCGCTGGCGGCCGCCGCCCTCGCCGCCGGACGCGAGATCATCGTCAGCCGTGGCGAACTGATCGAGATCGGTGACGGGTTCCGCCTGCCGGACCTGCTGATCAGCACCGGCGCCCGGTTGCGCGAGGTCGGCACCACCAACCGCACCGTCGTGGCCGATTACGCCCACGCCTGCGGCCCCGACACAGCATTCATCCTCAAGATCCATCCCTCGAACTTCCGCGTCGAGGGCTTCACCCACGCCGTTCCCGTACACGAACTGACCGGGCTCGGCGTCCCGGTGGTCGGCGATATCGGCTCCGGCCTCCTGGCCCGCGACCCGCTACTGCCCGACGAACCGAACGCGGCCGACTGGCTCGGTCAGGGCGCCGCCCTGGTAACCGCCAGCGGCGACAAACTGCTCGGCGGGCCGCAGGCCGGTCTGCTCCTGGGCAGCACCGGCCTCATCACCCAGTTGCGCCGGCATCCGTTCGCACGCGCGCTGCGCCCGGACAAGTTGGCGCTGGCCGCCCTTGAAGCCACCCTCACCGGCCCCAGAACGCCGGTCACCCAGGCCGTGCACGCCGATCCCACATGGCTGCGGGCACGCGTCGACGCCGCGGTCCACGAGCTGACCGGCCTGGGCGTCGACGCGCGCACGGTGCCCAGCACGGGACTCGTGGGCGGCGGCGGGGCACCGGGCGTCTCACTGGAGGGGTGGGCGGTGCGACTGGACGAACGCTACGCGGCTGCACTGCGCAGAGGCAGCCCGTCCGTGGTGGGACGCGTCGAGCACGGCGCCTGCCTGTTGGACCTGCGGTGCGTACCTGCAGAGGACGACGCCCGGCTGCTGTCGGCGGTGGCAGCCGCGGCAAAGAACTTCGATCACGATGAGGACAGCACATGCGAGTGATCGCCACTGCCGGACACGTCGACCACGGAAAGTCCACCCTGCTGCGGAAGCTGACCGACATGGACCCCGACCGCTGGGACGAGGAACGGCGCCGGGGCATGACCCTCGACCTCGGATTCGTATGGACCACCCTGCCGAACAGCGGCCCCACCATCGCCTTCGTCGACGTGCCGGGACACGAACGGTACGTCGGCAACATGCTGGCCGGCATAGGCCCCGCCCCCGCCGTCCTGCTCGTCGTCGCCGCAGACGAAGGCTGGTGCCGGCAGACCGAGGAACACGTCGCCGCGCTGCGCGCACTGGGGATCCGGCACGGAGTCCTGGCCGTGACCCGGTCCGACCTCGGCGACGCCGACCTCGCGACCGCGGAGGCACACGACCGGCTGGCCGACACCGACCTGCTGCACGGGCTCGAAACCGTCGCGGTCAGCGCCGTCACCGGCTCCGGGCTCGGTGAGCTGCGCGCCGCGCTGCGCCGACTGGATCAGAGACTGCCCGCGCCCTCGGAGGACGGACCGGAACGACTGTGGATCGACCGGGCGTTCACCGTACGCGGCAGCGGTATCGTCGCGACCGGAACCCTCACCAGCGGCTCAATGCAGGTCGGGGACGAGCTTCGCGCGGAACCTACCGGCGACACCGTGCGGATACGGGCGATGGAGTGCCTCAAACAGCCCGTGCCCCAGGCCAGCGCGGTCAGCCGGGTAGCCGTCAACCTACGCGGAGACGGAGCATCGCGGCTTCGCCGGGGGCATGTGCTGGTACGGCCGGGTCAATGGGCAACCGGCACCGTGTGGGACGTCCGGCTCCTGCACGCTGGGGAGCGCATCCCCGAGCAAGTCGTCGTGCACCTGGGGTCGGCCGCTCTCCCGGCACGCGTCCGGGTACTGCCTGGCGTCACCCCGAGCGCAGCGCGACTGACGCTGGCGACGCCGGTACCGGTGCACCTCGGCGAGCGGGTGGTGCTGCGGGACCCCGGCGGCCAGCAGATCCTCACAGGAGCCATCGTACTCGACGTGGCACCGCCGAAACTGCGGCGCCGTGGGGCGGCAGCGTCCCGCGCCCGCGAGCTCGCCGTCCTGCCCGAAGTACCCAGCCTGCAAAGCGAGCTGGCCCGCAGAGGCACAGTACGACGGGCCTGGGCGACGGAAACCGGGCTCCTGCCCGGTGGAACACCCGCGCCCCGCTACGCGATGCCAATCGGCGACTGGCTCATCCACCGCCCCCGCTGGGAGCGGTGGACCTGCGAGCTCACCGAAGCCGTCGACAAATGGGCCGTCCAGCACCCCATAGCACCTGCTCTGCCCCGGCACGCCGCGTGCGAGGCTCTCGGCCTGCCCATCCCGGAGTTGCTCACCCCACTGACATCCGCAGCAGATCTGATCATCGGCGCCTTCGGGGTGAGCAGACCCGACGCGAAGGTCGTGTTCACCCCTGCCGTCGAAAAAGCACTGCGCACGCTCACCGAGCAACTCCGAAGTGCCCCGTTCGCCCCACCGACAGCCGCAGAACTCGTGGAATCCGGGCTGGGCCCCGCAGAACTCGCCGCCGCTGTCCGCGAAGGCCTACTGCTCCGGATAACAGATGGAATCCACCTGCTGCCGGACGCGCTCGACGAGGCGGTACGCCGGATGGCAGAACTGCCACCGCAGTTCACCGTGAGCGATGTCCGTCGAATGCTCTGCTCCAGCCGCCGGGTGGTGCTGCCCCTGCTGGAGCTGCTCGACCGGTCGGGAACCACTCGACGAATCGACACCATCCACCGCGAGTTGCGCTCCCGGTGCAGTGACCGGTGACGATGCGGCAATGGCCGCGTCATCCACATCGTCGGGCATCTGACCGCAACCTCGGAGGCACCACGCCTTACGAGATCCGCCCGTCCACCACGACAACCGCCTCGCCATCGAGGACCACCCCAGCGGGCAGGTCCATCCCGGCCAGCGCAATGTCCATCCACCAGGCGGTGACGTCCCGCCCCGAACGCGCCTGCGACCGCTCCGTCTCGGCCGTCCGCCCGAGCACCGTGCGGTGACCATCCAGCTTGATCTCATGCCACCAGCCCCGCCCAGCCGGCAGCGTCGCCACCGGCTGAGCGAGCGCGATCTGAACGGGCCACTCCACACGACCGCCCTCCGCCGCCGACGCCCGGTGCGCCCATCGGGCTACTCCAGGAAACCGAGCATCGTGTCCGGACGGCACTGCGAGCACGCCGGCACCTGCTGCCGCAGCGCCTCAAGCGCCTGCCCCTGCCCACTGGCACGCCCCGCCCGCTGTTGCGGACCGTCCAGCGGTCCCCGGCATGCACGGCGACCACGTTCCGGCGGTTCAGCCCGTGCTCGACCAGCCACTCCGGTGGCGTCGGCTGTGCCTTTCCGCCACGCCGCCGCTCCACCTCCTGGCGTTCCTCCTCCGCCATCCACCGGTCAAGCTGCGCCAGACTCGCCCGCGCCTGCTGGATCACCACGCGCCGCGCGAACTGCAGCAGCTCCAGACGGGAAGGCACGGCATCGCTCACATGTTCCGAGGCCGCTGCGGCGTCCGACCGCCTACGGGCGCGCGCTAACTTCGGCCAAGGTGGCGGCCGGTGCGGGGCCGTGGAGCCCTGGAGGGGGTACGGGCTGGTCAGGGCACCGCGCGTTGCCGTGTTCCCGTGTGGTGTTCCCACGGGAACACGGATGCCATCCCGAGGCGGGCCGGAACGGTCTGGCGCGAGCCGAAGCGTGGAAGTTTCCGCAGGTCGGAGAGAAACCGCAGGTCAGAGCATGTGCGAGGGGCCCTCTGCAGCCCTGTTCCGGCGGGCCGCCATCACCGCGTAGACGAGGACGCCCGCGAACAGGAACAGCACGCCCTGGTAGACCGCCGCGTACCCGGCGCCCGCGACGAGCCACAGCGAGAAGGCGGCCGCGCCGCCCGCCACCACGGCGTCGCGCACCAGGCGTGCCCGGTCGACCCGTTCGCGCCGTCCCGAGACGAGGTGGAAGATCTGCGCGGCGGTGGCCAGCAGGTACGGCACGGTCGCGGTGAACGTGGTGACGAGGACCAGGACCTCGAAGACCTTCGCCGAACCCGCCGTGTAGTTGTAGACGGTGAGCAGCGAGGCGAGCACGACGGTGACGGCGACGCCGACGGTCGGGACGCCGCGCCGTCGGCGCGCGAACGCGGCGGGGAACAGGCCGTCCCGGGCCGCGGCGTAGGGGGTCTGCGCGCTCAGCAGGGTCCAGCCGTTGAGGCAGCCGGTCATCGACACCAGCGCGGCGAGCGCGACGGCCCAGCCGCCCCAGGAGCCGCCGAACATGGCGTTCACGGCGTCCGAGAAGGGCGCGGTGGACTTCACCAGGCGATCGTGCGCCACCGTGCCGAACACCGAGAGCGTGCCCAGCAGATAGACGAGCGCCGCGCCCGCGGTGCCGATGACGGTGGCCCGTCCCACGTTGCGCCGGGCGTCCTTGACCTCGCCCGCGCTGACTGCCGCGGACTCCACGCCCAGGTAGGAGAAGAGCAGGATCGCGGCGGCGGCGGACACCGCGCCGATCGTGCTGCCGCCGCCCGCGTGGAACGGGCCGAGGTTGCGCGGGTCGAAGAAGAACAGCCCGCCTACGGCGACGAGCAGCAGCGGCACGAACTTCAGCACGGTGGCGACGAACTGCACGGCGCCCACGTACCGGGTGCCCGCGAAGTTGGCGAGCGCGGGCAGCCACTGGAGGGCGAGCGCGGCCAGACACGCCGTCCAGCGGTGGCCGCCCACCGGGATCAGTACGTCGAGGTAGCCGACGGCGGCGACGGCGAGCGCCGCGTTCGACACCCAGGTGGTGATCCAGTACGCCCACGCGGCGAGGAAGCCGGCGAAGTCGCCGAAGGCCTCGCGGGCGAAGACGTAGGGTCCGCCGGTGCGCGGGTGCCGCTCCGCGAGGCGGCCGAAGACCAGCGCGAGGGCGATGGCGCCGAGGGTCAGGACACCGAAGGCGACCAGGCTGACCGTGCCGTACGGGGCGACGGAGGCCGGGAGCAGGAAGATCCCGCCGCCGATGATGTTGCCCATGACCAGGGCGGTGGCGACGGGCAGTCCGAAGCGCCGGGCGTGTCTGCCGGAGCTTCCGGTGGGGTCCTCTGCGGGTGCGGGGGCCGCGGGGGTCTCCCGCGGTGCCGGAGCCGACGGGACGGTTCCGGTGACGTGCATGGGGTGGTGCGCCTCTCTTCGAGCTGGTGCCCGGGGTCGCCGGGACGGACCCCATGGTCGGCGATGCCCCGGCATCGCACCAAATCGCACATTTTTGTTCTGTATGGTTCCGTGCGGCACCGCAAAAGATGAGCCATCGCGCGCCCTGAGCCGCCCATCGTCCTGTGCCGGTCTCTGTTCGTCCTGTGCCGCACTCTGCCGTCAGGTCGGCCTGCCGGCCCGGCCCGTACGCTGCCGCCTCAACTGACCGTCACGATCCCATCACAGAGCCGACATGGCATCTACCGTTGTTGTTCACCGGCCCGATGATGTTGTTTTCAGCCTCATCACCTGTCCAAGGGGGATCATGCGCATCCGTGTCACCGCCTTTGCGGCCGCGGCCTTCGGTTGTCTCGCCCTGGCCGGCTGCACCGGCGGCAACGGCACCGCCCATCGCGAATCCACCGACAACGCCCAGCCCGCCACCACCCAGGGCGACGGCGACTCGACGGGCTACATCACCGAACGGACCATCACCCCCTGGCCGTTCACCGTCGCCTCCGGCAACCTCGCCTGCGCCGACCAGGCCGTCACCTTCATCACCGCCGAAGGTACCTACGGTCTCAACGGCCGCGCCCGGCAGAAGCACCCGGGGCCCGACCCCATCTGGGCCGCCGACCCCAACAACCCGGGCAAGAACATCTCCCTCGACGCGGTCATCAACCGCGGCCTGGAGCTCTGCAAGTAGTTCCGGTCCCGTCTTCCGCTCCGGGCGCCCCACCCCTGGCGCCCGTGGCGGCGGCCCGGGCTCGCCGTCCCCCGCACCGCGGGCGGGCAGGGCTCCGGGGGGATCAGCCCACGACGACCGTGGCGCCGGCCCGGGTGAGGGCGGTGCGCAGGTCGGCCGGGCAGGGCCGGTCGGTGATGAGGGTGTCGAAGCCGTCCAGCTCGCACACGCGGTGGGCGGCGGTACGGCCGAACTTGCTCGAGTCGGCCAGCGCATAGCGGTGGGACGCGTTGGCGAGCATGGCCCGCTTGGTGGCGACCTCGTCGAGGTGGAAGTCGGTGAGGCCGTAGGGGGCCACCCCGCCGGACCCGAGGAAGACGGCGTCCGCGCGCAGATTGCCGAAGAACTCCACCGCCTGGGCGTTGGAGCAGGCGAGATCGCCCGCCCTGAGCCGTCCGCCGCTGACCAGGACCTCCACCCGGGGGCGTGTGCTGACCTCGGCGGCCACGAGCAGGGACGGGGTGGCGATGACCCCGGCGTGGTCGGCCGGCAGCGCGCGCGCCACCTCCAGGGCCGTGGTGCCCACGTCGATGACCACGGTCTGGTTCGGCTCGATGAGCGCCGCCGCCGCCCGGCCGATGGTCTCCTTCTCCGCGGCGAGGCTGCCGCTGCGTTCGCTGAAGGGCGCTTCCTCCCCGACCGGTGCCTGGGCGCTGGTGGCGCCGCCGTGCACCCGGGACAGCTCGCCGCGCCGTTCGAGCAGGGCGAGGTCCCTGCGGACCGTTTCGTGGGAGACGCCGAGCAGCGTGGTCAGGTCGTCGGTGGTGACGAACTTCAGCCGGGCGATCTCGGCGACGATTCTGCGGTGGCGCTCGGCGGCGAGCACGTCCCACCTCCCTGGATGAGTGACCGTTTCTGTGGATCTGTGACTGCATTCTACGGTCAGCCGACGCCGGGTCGGGCCGGGCTCCCTCAGTCCTGTGCCGACTCCCGCCTTGCCGACTCGTGTTCCCGAGCACGGTGAACAACCCTTGACGGCAGCCGGGCAGGGGTCCACACTTCCAGTAACGCGCGGTCAACAATCCACAGAAACGGTCACCGGGTGGGTTGCCGAGACCGCTCCGGTCAGGGTCCCGCGGCACCATCGCGGGCCCGCCGCCTCCCCAGCGGACAGGCCCCGGCAGACCCCGCGCGGGGCGTGCCCGCTCAGCCGACCGAGTTCGGTTGCTCACGTTCACTGGCTCTCGCACTCCACGGCGGGGCACTCTTAAGCAGGGAAAAGAGTCATGGCACAGGCAGAATCAGGTCCCCAGAGATCAGGAACAGGCGCCCCCGGCAAGGGTGAGCCCAAGCCGCAGATGGCGCGGGAACTCGGCTGGTACGCCTCGTTCGCCGTGGCCTTCGGGTTCGTCTCCATCGCCACCGGCATCTTCACCACCTACGGCTCGGTGCTCGCGACCTCCGGCCCGCGGGGCATCTGGGCCTGGCCGATCTCCGTGATCGGTCAGCTCTCCATCGCCCTGGTCTTCGGCGCCCTCGCCGCACGCATCCCGATCAGCGGCTACTCGTACCAGTGGGTGTCACGGATCGTGGGCCCGGTATGGGGCTGGATCATGGGATGGATCTCGTTCGCCTTCCTGGGCGTGGTCCTGGTCGCCGTCGACTACACGATCGCCTCCACCATCCTTCCGGAGCTGTTCCGCTACGTCGGCACCACGCAGAACGCCTGGGTGATCACCGCCGGCGTCGTCCTGCTCCAGGCCGTCCTCGTCGCCGCCTCCACACGCACCACCCACCGGGTCAACAGCGTGGCCGTGACCGTGCAGCTCGTCGGCATGATCGCCCTGACCGTGCTGCTGTTCGCGGTGGGCGCCTTCACCGGCAAGCTCGACTTCGGGCACCTCTTCGACACCGGGACCGTCCCCGCGAGCGGCTACTACGGCCTGGGCGGCGGCACCACGGCCGGACCGTTCGCCCTGGCGTTCCTGCTCGGCGCGTTCACCATCGTCGGCTTCGAGTCGGCGGCCAACCTGGCCGAGGAGACCAAGAACCCGGCCCGCGTCATCCCCAAGGCCATGGTCCAGGCCGTGCTCTCCCTGGGCGTGCTCGGCTTCCTGTTCCTGGTGGCGGTCACCGCGGCGGCCGGCCGGGTCGACGGCGTCGGCGCGTCGGCCACTCCCGTGGCCACCGTCATCACCGCGGTGCTCGGCTCCGTCGTCGGCAAGATCCTGCTGGTCCTGGTCGTCGTGTCGATCTTCTCCTGCGGACTGGTGATCACCCTCAGCGGCACCCGCCTGGTCTACGCCATGTCCCGCGACGAGCGCTTCCCCGGCTGGCGGCTCCTCAAGCGCCTCGACCGGCGCACCGCCACACCCGTGAACGCCTCGGTGTTCATGATGCTCATCGCGCAGATCATCCTGGCGGTCTTCTCCCGTTCCACCGACGCCCTGTTCCAGCTGTTCTCCGCCGGAACCCTGCTGCCCGCCCTCATCTACGCCGGAACCGTCGCGATGTACGCCATCAAGCGCCGTTCCCTGCCCGCGTCCCAGGGCTTCTCGCTGGGCCGCTGGGAAGTGCCGGTGCTGGTCGTCGCGGGCGTCTGGCTGGTGTACGAACTGCTGATCTTCCGGGACGCTTCCTTCCGTGCCCCGTGGACCTACGTACTCGTGCTGTTCGCCATCGGCGCCGTCTACTTCGCCGGGCTGCTGTTCCGGCGCGGGCGGGACGGGCTGACCATGCCGGACATGGCCGACGTCGACCGCGCCCTGGACGCCGTCGACCCCTCGGCCGCGACGGCCGCGACGTCTACGGGGCCCGCCGCGGAAGGGGGCGCACGATGACCGCGATCCTCGCCATCGACCAGGGCACCTCGGGCACGAAGGCCATCGTCGTCGACCCCGAGGAAGGCACCGTCGCCATCGCGGAGGAGACCGTCCGCCCCACCTACCTGAACGGCGGAGGGGTCGAGCAGAACCCGCACGAACTGCTCGACTCCGTCCTCAGGGCGGGCCGCCGCGCGGTGAGCGCGGCTGGCCGTCCGATCGCCTGCGTGGCCCTGGCCAACCAGGGCGAGACGGTCCTGGCCTGGGACCCGGCCACCGGGACGCCCCTGACCCAGGCGCTCGTGTGGCAGGACCGGCGCGCGGAGAGCGTCTGCGGCGAGCTGTCCGAGCACGCCGAGAGCATCGCCCGCCGCACCGGCCTCGTCCTCGACCCGTACTTCTCCGCGCCCAAGATGGCCTGGCTGCGACGCAACCTCACCCGCGACGGGGTGGTGACGACCACCGACACCTGGCTGGTGCACCACCTCACGGGGGAGTTCGTCACCGACGCCTCCACCGCCAGCCGCTCCCTCGTCCTCGACCTGGACACCGCCGCCTGGGACGGGGAACTCCTGGACCTGTTCGGGCTCGGCGACGAGCGGCTGCCCCGCATCGCCGCCTGCGACGAGGTCGTCGGCACCACCCGGGCCTTCGGCCCGGAGGTACCGGTGGCCGGGCTGATCGTCGACCAGCAGGCGGCCCTGGTCGCGGAGCGCTGCCTGGAACCGGGCACCGCGAAGTGCACGTACGGCACCGGCGCGTTCCTGCTGGCGAACACCGGCCTGAACCCGGTGCGCTCCAGCGCGGGCCTGACCACCTCGGTGGCCTGGCGGGCGGCCGGACGGACGCCGTACTGCGTGGACGGCCAGGTCTACACCGTCGCCTCGGCGGTGCGCTGGCTCCAGGACCTCGGGCTCATCCAGTCCGCGACCGACCTGGACACGCTGGCCGCGGCCGACGCCGAGGGCGTGCTGTGCGTGCCCGCCTTCGCCGGGCTCGCCGCCCCCTGGTGGGCACCGGAGGCCACCGCCTCCCTCACCGGCATGACCCTGGCCACCCGGCGCGAACACCTCGTCCTGGCCGTGCTCCAGGGCATCGCCGCCCAGGTCGCCGAGCTGGGCACCCTGGTCGCCAAGGACCTCGGCCGGCCCCTGACCCGACTGCGCGCGGACGGCGGACTGACCAACTCCGCCGTCCTCATGCAGGCCCAGGCCGACATCGCGCAGATGCCGGTCGACATCTACCCCCACGCCCACGCCACCCCCCTGGGGGCGGCCGCACTGGCCCGCTGCGCCCTCGATCCGGCGCTCGGGCTCGAAGAAGCCGTCGGCGACTGGCAGCCGACCACCGTCTACGAACCCCGCTGGTCCGCCGACCGGGCCGAGGAGTTCCGTACCGCATGGGCGCAGGCCGCGACGGCCTGCGCCGCCGAGGGAGACCATTCATGACCGCCACCCCGCACCGTCCCCACGACGACGTCTTCGACGTCGCGGTGATCGGCGGAGGCATCGTCGGCGCGGCGATCGCCCGCGAACTGTCAGGACACGACGTCCGCGTCGCGCTGCTCGACGCCCGCGACGACGTCGGCGACGCCACCAGCAAGGCGAACACCGCGATCCTGCACACCGGCTTCGACGCCAAGCCCGGCACGCTCGAATCCCGCCTGGTGGCCCGCGGCTACCACCTGCTGAGCGACTACGCCAAGGCCACCGGCATCCCCGTCGAGCACACCGGCGCCGTGCTGGTGGCCTGGAACGACGAAGAGCTCCAGGCGCTGCCCAGCCTGAAGGAGAAGGCCGAGGCCAACGGCTACGACCGCTGCCGGATCATCGGCGCCGACGACGTGTACCGGCTGGTCCCCGACCTCGGCGAGGGCGTGCTCGGCGGGCTGACCGTGCCGGACGAGTCCATCATCTGCACCTGGACCACGAACCTCGCCCTGGCCACCGACGCCCGCCGGCGCGGCACCACGATCCTGCTCCAACACGCCGTGACCGGTGTCGACGACGAGGACGAGGCGACCACCCTTCACACCCCGGCCGGTGACGTACGGGCCCGCTGGGTCGTGAACGCCGCCGGTCTGGGCGCCGACCACATCGACCGCCTCTTCGGCCACGACCGCTTCACCGTCACCCCCCGCCGAGGTGAACTCTTCGTCTTCGACAAGCTCACCCGCCCCATGGTGAACAAGATCGTGCTCCCGGTGCCCACCTCCCGGGGCAAGGGCGTACTGATCTCCCCGACCATCTACGGCAACGTCATGCTCGGCCCGACCGCCGAGGACCTCACCGACCGCACCGACACCGCCACCTCCGAGAACGGCTTCGACTTCCTGCTCACCAAGGGCGAACGCCTCATGCCGCGCCTGCTGGCCGAAGAGGTCACCGCCAGCTACGCCGGGCTGCGTGCCGCCATCGACCGCTCCGACTACCTCATCGAGGCCAGTCCCGAGCAGCGCTACCTCCTCGTCGGCGGGATCCGCTCCACCGGCCTGACTGCGGGCATTGCCATCGCCGAACACGCCCGCACCCTGCTGGAGGAGGCCGGCCTGGCCCTGCGCCCGCGCGCGGACCTGCCGGAACCACCGCGGATGCCCAACATCGGCGAAGCCACCGAGCGCCCCTACCAGGACGCCGACCTCATCGCCCGCGACCCCGCCTACGGCACCATCGTCTGCTTCTGCGAACGGGTCACCGAGGGCGAGATCCGCGACGCCTGCCACGCCCCGGTACCCGCCCGCAGCCTGGAGGGACTGCGCCGCCGCACCCGCGCGATGAACGGCCGCTGCCAGGGCTTCTTCTGCGGCGCCGCCGTCGCCGCCCTGCGCGACAAGCACCACACCCACGACGGCTGCCGCAGCCAGCACAAGGACAACCGATGACCCACCAGCCGCCCCTGACCACACCCGACGTCCTCATCATCGGCGGCGGACCCGCGGGCCTGACCGCCGCGGCCGAACTGGCCGGACGCCGGGCCGGCCGCGTCCTCGTCGTCGACCGCGAGCAGGACGCCGGCGGCATCCCCCGGCACAGCGACCACACCGGCTACGGCCTGCGCGACCTGCGCCGTGTGATGTCAGGACCCGCCTACGCCCGCCACCTCGTAGGGCAGGCCGGCCGGGCCGGAGCGGAGATCCGCACCCGCACCATGGTCACCGGCTGGGCCGACGAGCACACCGTCGACGTCACCAGCCCCGACGGCCGCTACCGGATCCGGCCGCGCGCCATCGTGCTGGCCACCGGCGCCCGCGAACGGCCCCGCACCGCACGCCGCATCCCCGGCGACCGCCCCCACGGCGTCTACACCACAGGACAGTTGCAGAACCTCGTCCACCTGCACCACCAGCCCGTCGGCAAGCGTGCCGTCATCGTCGGCGGCGAACTCGTCAGCTGGTCCGCGGCCGTCACCCTGCGCGAGGCCGGCTGCACCCCCGCCCTCATGGTCAGCCAGTACCCGAAGGCGGAGTCCTATGCCGCCTTCAACGCGGCCGGACGCACCGTCCTGCGCGTCCCCGTCGCCACCCGCACCCGCGTCACCCGCGTCATCGGCAAGGGGCGCTGCCAGGCCGTGGAGATCGAGCACCTCGACACCGGCCGGCGCCGCACGGTCGCCTGCGACACCGTCGTCTTCACCGGCGACTGGATCCCCGACCACGAACTCGTCCGCGCCGCCGGCATCACCCTCGACGAAGGCACCCTCGGCCCCCTCACCGACACCGCGCTGCGCACCAGCCGCCCCGGCGTCTTCGCCGCCGGCAATCTGCTGCACCCCGTCGACACCGCCGACGTCGCCGCACTCGACGGCAGGCACGTCGCCCAGCAGGTCGTCCACCACCTGAACGGCGAGGACCGGCCGGCCGAGGGCGTCCGCCTGATCGCCGACGCCCCCTTCCGCTGGATCTCCCCGCAGCTCCTGCGGCCGAACGACCCCGCACCCGCCCGGGGGCGCCTGCTGCTGTGGACCGACGAGCTCGTCCGCTTCCCCAAGGTGACCGTCCGCCAGGACGGACGGACCCTCGCCCGCCGCACCCTCGCCTGGCCCGCCGCCCCCGGCCGCGTCTTCCGCGTGCCCGCCGCCCTGCTCGACGACGTCTCGCCCACCGGAGGTCCGGTCCACATCGGCCTGCACTGATCCCGGCCGCCCGGGCACCGCGGTGCCCGGGTGGTGAATGTCGCTCTCTCCCGGGCGAACCGTTTGCTACTGCCCTGAGCGAGCAAGCGGTCCCATGGACGTCCGCGCGCCCAGAGGACGCCCGGGAGAGAGGAGACCCATGCGGCGCACGGACATCACCGTCAAGGGTCCTCGCCCTGACCATGATCATGATGGCGATCGGCACGTTCGCCATCGGCCTGATCCCCTCCTACGCCGCGATCGGCTTCTGTGCCCCGACCCTGCTGATCCTCTTCCGGCTGGTCCAGGGGGCTCCCCGCCCTCCGTCGCGACCCCGAAGGAGGCCGCGGAACTGGTCGAGAGCCGGGCCCCGCAGCCCAGGTTCTGACCGAGGTCGCGGGGCCGCGCCCAGGCGCGGGCGTGCGGGAGGCGGGACCCGGACCCGGTCCGGCGTCCCGGGGCGCCTGCGCGTAGCATCAGCGGGCCCGTCCCGTCCGCAAGGAGTTCCGAGCCCGTGACCTCCGTCGTCGCGCCCGCCGGTCTGCCGGCCCCGCGCCTGCTGACCCGTACGGAGGACGGGCAGCGGCTGCCCGCGCTGCTGTGGCCCGCCGGCCCGGGATGGCGGATGATCAGCAACGCCGTGCTCGGCGGCGGCATCGGAGAGCGCGGCTGGGTCCTCAACGCTCAGGTAGCCCACGGCTATCGGCGCACCGACCCCGAACGCCACCTCGCCGACCTGGCCGAGGCGGCCGGTCTGCACGGCGCGGGAGTGGGACTGATGACCGCCGCCGACATCACGGCTCTCGGCAGCGCCGGCGACGGCGGCGCCACCGCGGTCGCCACCGCCGGGGTCCGGGTGCGGGGATGGGCCGCTTCCCCGGCGGCGGGGACGACCGGCCCGAGCGCACCCGGCACGATCAACGTCGTCGCCGCGATTCCGGCCGCCCTCTCGGACGCCGCACTGGTCAACGCCGTCGTCACCGCGACCGAGGCCAAGGTGCAGGCGCTCCTTGAGGCGGGCTACGACTGCTCCGGCACCCCCACCGACGCCGTGTGCGTGGCCGCCCGCACCCCGCGCACCGACGACGAACTCCACGCCTTCGCAGGACCGCGCTCGCTGTGGGGCGCCCGCCTGGCACGCGCCGTGCACGGCGCGGTGCGTGCGGCCCTGCCCGCTCCGGGGGACTGAGGAGCGGGCAGGCGACTGTGCGTCAGCTGTCGAAGTCGACGGTCAGGGAGTCGGAGACGGGGAACGACTGGCAGGTCAGCACGTACCCGGCGTCCACCTCGGAGGGCTCCAGCGCGTAGTTGCGGCGCATGTCGGCCTCACCGTCGGTGACCAGGGCGCGGCAGGTGCCGCACACGCCGCCCTTGCAGGCGAAGGGCAGGTCCGGACGCACCCGCGTCGCCCCGTCCAGGATCGTCGTCTCCCGGGAGAGCGGGGACGTGGTGGAGCGGCCGTCGAGCGTGATGGTGACCTGGCTGACCGGGCCGTCGCCGGTGGCGTCCTCCTCGTGGCGGACGGCGCGGATCGGCTCGTCGTCGGCGAAGAACAGTTCCTGGTGGACGCGGTCCGCCGGGACCCCGAGGTCCCCGAGCAGCTTCTGCGCGTCCCGGACCATGCCGTGCGGGCCGCACAGCCACCAGTGGTCCGCGCTCTTCACGTCGACGAGCCCGTCGATGAGCGCGGCCAGGCGCTCGGCGTCCAGACGCCCCGACAGGAGTTCGGCCTCGCGCGGCTCGCGGGACAGGACGTGCCCGAGCTGGAAGCGGGTGGGGTAGAGATCCTTCAGGTCGGCGAGCTCGTCGGCGAACATCACCGTGTCCGTACGGCGGTTGCCGTAGAAGAGGGTGACCCGGGAACGGGAGTCGGCGGCCAGGACGGACTCGGCGATGGACAGCATCGGGGTGATGCCGGAGCCGGCGGCGATCAGGACGTGGTGGCCCGGTTCGGCGAGGTCGGGGGTGAAGGCGCCGGTGGGGGCCATCACCTCGATGGTGTCGCCGGGGCGGACCTCGTCGACCAGCCAGGAGGAGAACAGGCCGCCGGGCACCACCCGCACACCGATGCGCGGGCGGGCGCCGACGGGGGAGCAGATGGAGTACGACCGGCGCTCTTCGCGCCCGTCGACCTCGCGGCGCAGCGTGAGCGACTGGCCCGGACGGTAGGCGAACTCCTGCGCCAGCTCCTCGGGCACGTCGAAACTGACGGCGGCCGCGTCCGCGCACAGCGGCTGCACCGCGGCGACCCGCAGCGGGTGGAAGGCCGGACGGCGGCGCCGCCGCGCGGGGGCGGCGGACGCGTCGGTCTCCGTCGTGGTGGTCGGGGCCATCAGATCTCCTTGACGTACTCGAACGGCTCAAGACAGCTGCGGCAGCGCCACAGTGCCTTGCAGGAGGTGGCGGCGAAGCGGGACGTCTCCTCGGTGTCCGACGAACCGCAGCGGGGGCACGCCACCGTGCGCCGGGTGGCGGACAGCTCCAGCGGCACGGGGCCGCCGGCCCGCCGGGGCGCGCTGCCGGGCGGTGCGATGCCCGCCTCGGTGAGCTTGCGCCGGCCCTCCGCGGTGATCCAGTCCGTCGTCCACGGCGGGTCGAGGACCGTGCGGATCTCCACCTGCGTGAATCCGGCCGCACGCAGCCGCGCGGCCACGTCGGCGCGCATCTCCGCCATCGCGGGACAGCCGGAGTAGGTGGGGGTCAGCCCGGCGACGACCGTGCCGTCCGGCCGGAGCTCGACGGTGCGCAGCACGCCGAGGTCGGCCAGGGTGAGCATGGGCAGCTCCGGGTCCGGGACCTGCTCGGCCACGTGCCGCGCGCGCCGCTCGTCCAGTGCGCTCACCATGTCGCCTCCGGGTGCGCGCGGGCCACGCTCTGCAACTCCTCCAGCAGGGGGGCCAGATGCTCGGTGTGGTCGCCCTCCCTGCCCTGACCGGGCAGGGCCTCGGCCTCGGGCAGCTCAAGACCAGCGGCGTCGAGAACCTGCCGCAGTACCGCGGTCGTCTCCTCCCGCACGTCCGCCGGGTCGACGCCGAAGCCCGGCCGGGGCTCGAAGAGTTCGGCCGTGTACCGGCCGACGGCGGCCAGCGCCGCCCGCATCCGCCGGTGGGACTCCTCCGTGCCGTCACCCAGGCGCACCACCCAGTCCGCCGCGAACTGCCGGTGGTAGGCGAGCTCGTTGACGCCCTTGGCCGCGATCGCCTTCAGGACCGGGTCCTGCGTGGTGGCGGCGAGCCGCTGGAAGACGGCCAGGCGCCAGCAGGACAGGATCAGCAGCCGGGTGACGGAGAACGCGAAGTCGCCGTTGGGGAGTTCGGCGAGCCGGACGTTGCGGAAGTCCGCCGCGTCCCGGAAGTAGGCGTAGGCGTCCTCGTCCCGGCCGGTGCCGTCGACCTGGCCGGCGCGCGCGTACAACAGCCGCGCCTGGCCGAGCAGGTCGAGGCCGATGTTGGCCAGCGCGACCTCCTCCTCCAGCTCCGGGGCCCGGGTGCACCACTCGGCCAGTCGCTGCGCCCCGACCAGGGCGTCGTCCCCGAGGGCGAGGCAGTACGCGGCCAGCCCGGCGGGCTCGACCGTGTCCGGCACGGTGGTGTCGACGCCGTGCAGCGGGTCCTCGAATCCGGTGCCGAAGGCCCAGCGGGCGTCCGACTCCCCGTGGTCCGCGGCCAGGGACAGGTAGACGTGGTCGTCGGTGACGTCGCTCATGTCCGTCCTGCTCCTAGATGTGGGGGACATCGTCGGGGATGTCGTAGAAGGTGGGGTGGCGGTAGACCTTGTCGGCGCTGGGCGCGAAGAACGGGTCCTTCTCGTCGCGGGTGGAGGCGGCTATGTGCTCCGAGCGCACCACCCAGATGCTCACGCCCTCGTTGCGCCGGGTGTACAGGTCGCGGGCGTGGCTGAGCGCCATGGCGTCGTCGGCCGCGTGCAGCGAGCCGACGTGCACGTGGTTCAGGCCGCGCTTGCCGCGGACGAACACCTCGTACAGCGGCCAGCTGTCCTTCGTACCCTCGGTGTTGCTCATGCCGCCGTTCCTTCCTCGTTGTTCCGGGTGCCCGGGGTGGCCCCGGTCCCGGCGGCCCGCTTGGCCGCGTGCGCGGACGCCGCTTCACGCACCCAGGCGCCGTCCTCGTGCGCGGCCTTGCGCCGTGCCACACGCTGCTCGTTGCACGGCCCGTCGCCGCTGATCACCCGCTTGAGCTCGGACCAGTCGGGGGTGCCGAAGTCGTGCCGGCCGCGCTCCTCGTTCCAGCGCAGCGCGGGGTCGGGCAGGGTGACGCCCAGCTTCTCGGCCTGCGGGACCGTCATGTCGACGAACCGCCGGCGCAGTTCGTCGTTGCTGTGCCGCTTGATCTTCCAGGCCATCGAGGCCGCGGAGTTGGGGGAGTCGCCGTCGGGCGGGCCGAACATCATCAGGGACGGCCACCACCAGCGGTTCACGGCGTCCTGCACCATCTCGCGCTGGGCGTCGGTACCGCGCATCATCGTCATCAGCAGCTCGTAGCCCTGCCGCTGGTGGAACGACTCCTCCTTGCAGATCCGCACCATGGAGCGGGCGTAGGGGCCGTACGAGCTGCGGCACAGCGGCACCTGGTTGCAGATCGCCGCGCCGTCGACGAACCAGCCGATCACGCCGACGTCCGCGAAGGTCGGCGTCGGGTAGTTGAAGATCGACGAGTACTTCTGCCGGCCCTCGATGAGGCGGTCGGTGAGGTCCGCGCGGTCGGCGCCCAGGGTCTCGGCCGCCGAGTACAGGTACAGGCCGTGCCCGGCCTCGTCCTGGACCTTCGCGAAGAGGATGGCCTTGCGGCGCAGCGAGGGGGCCCTGGTGATCCACTCACCCTCGGGTTGCATCCCGATGATCTCCGAGTGGGCGTGCTGCGCGATCTGCCGGATCAGCGTCCTGCGGTAGCCCTCGGGCATCCAGTCCCGGGGCTCGATCCGCTGGTCCTTGGCGATCGTCGCGTCGAACTGCTCCTGGAGCCGTTGCTCCGCGCTGTCGCCGCTCGACACTGCGCCGTGTGACGTGGTCATCGATACCAGCTTCCCTACCGACCATTCGTTCGGGTAATAGTCTGTCGAATTTTTCCGGCCCCGGCAACCCCTGGATCCCGGTGACCCTGTACTCACTGGCCCCTGCTCAGCGGCCCTCGAAGGACGGCTTCTGCTTGGCGAGGAAGGACCGCACGGCGCCGCGGTGGTCGTCGGTGGCGCCCAGACGCTCCTGGGCCACCGCCTCCCGCTCCAGGACCGCGCTCAGCCCCGCCCCGGCCGCCGCTTCCCGCAGCAACGCCTTGACCTCGCCGTACGCGGCGGTGGGCCCGGCCGCCAGCCGCCTGGCCAGCGCCAGAGCCTCGGCCGCCGCCTGCCCGTCGGGCACGACCCGGTGCACCAGCCCCATCAGCTGTGCGTCCCCGGCGTCGAGGCGGTCGCCGAGCAGCATGAGGGCGGCGGCGCGCGACGGGCCGACCGCCTGGGCAAGCGACAGGCTCAGACCGCTGTCGGCGGCCAGGCCGATTCCGGTGAACGCGGTCGAGAACCGCGCGCCCTGCGACGCCACCCGCACATCGGCGCACAGCGCGAGACCCAGTCCAGCCCCGACGCACGCGCCCTCGACCGCCACGACCACCGGCTGGGGCAGCGCGTGCAGCGCCTCCACCAGCGGGTTGTACTCGGCGCGCACCACGGCGAACGCCGACGCCGGGCCGTGTTCGAGGGCCTCGGCGTGCTCCTTGAGGTCCTGTCCGACGCAGAAGTTCCGGCCCTGGGCGGTCAGCAGCACCGCGCGGACCGGCTCGCCGTCACCCTCACCGTCACTGGCACCGGCCACCCGGCGGACGGCGGCCAGCAGCCCGGACCGCAGGGCCGCGTCGAGCGCGTTGCCCGCGGCCGGCCTGCGCAGTTCGACGATCGCGACGCCGTCCTCGACGCGGTAGCCGACACTCTGCCCCGCCGCGTCGGGCGTGGCCGCTTCCGGCGGCGTCACTGCCATGTGTAGAACCCCTGTCCCGACTTGCGGCCCAGTTCGCCCCGGGCGACCTTGTCGCGCAGCAGCTGCGGCGGGGCGAACCGCTCCCCGAGCGTGGCGTGCAGGTACTCGGCGATGGCCAGGCGGACGTCGAGTCCGACCAGGTCGGTGAGGCGCAGCGGCCCCATCGGGTGCTTGTAGCCGAGGCTCATCGCGTCGTCGATCGCCTCCGGCTCCGCCACCCCCTCCTCGACCATGCGGATCGCCTCCAGGCCGAGCGCCAGGCCGAGACGGCTGCTGGCGAAGCCGGGGGAGTCCTTGACGACGACGTCCTTCTTGCCCAGCGCGTGGGTCCAGTCCAGGGCGGCCCGTACGACCTCGGGCGAGGTGTCCGGTGCCACGACGATCTCGACCAGTTCGGAGGCGGGCACGGGGTTGAAGAAGTGCATGCCCAGGAAGCGCCCCGGCGCCTTCAGCGCCGCCGCCAGTTCGGTGACCGACAGGGAGCTGGTGTTGGTGGCCAGCACGGTCGTGTCGTCCACCGCCGCCTCGGCCGCGGCGAGCAGCCCGGCCTTCAGCGCCGCGTTCTCGGGCACGGCCTCGACGACCAGTTCGGTGCCCGGCGCCAGCCCGTCCACGGACTCCACGGTCGTGACCCGGGCGAGCACCTGCTCGGCGGGCTCGGCCAGCCGGCCGCGCTCGGCGGCCCGCCGCAGTCCGGTGGCGACCCGGTCCACGGCTGCGGCCGCGGCCTGCGCGCCGCTCTCCACGACGGTCACCGACGAGCCGGCGGCCGCGAACGACTGCGCGATGCCGGCCCCCATCCGGCCGCCGCCGATCACACCGACGACGGCGGGCACGCTCGCACTGCTCATGCCTTGCTCCTCTTCTTCTCCAGAAAACGCGTCATGCGGTCCTGCTTGTCCTGACCCTCGAAGAGCACGGCCTGCGCCAGGTCGTCGGCGACCGGGTGCGCGCCCGGCGCGTCGACGACGAGCTTCGTCAGACGCAGCGCCGTGGCCGAGGACCGCGCCATGCGGTCCAGCAGCGCGTGCGCCTCGTCCAGCAGATCCTCCGCGGGCACGACGTCGATGACCAGACCCGCGGCCAGGGCCGCCCGCGCGTCCAGGTTCCGCCCGGCCAGCAGCACCTGCTTGGCGACCGACTCGCCGACCAGCTCCGGAAGCCGCCAGCACGCCCCGGCCGCCGCCAGGATGCCGAGCCCCGGCTCCGGATTGCCGAAGACGGCGTCGGGTCCCGCGATACGGATGTCGCAGGCGTAGGACAGCTCGGCCCCGCCGCCCAGTGCCCAGCCGTCGACGGCGGCCACGGTCGGCATCGGCAGCCTGCGCACCCGTTCGAACAGGCGGCTGTTGATCCCCCGCAGCGCCTCGTCCCGGCCCCGCCGCAGCAGCTCCGCGATGTCGGCGCCGCCCGCGAACACGTTGCCGTGGCCGGTGAGCAGCAGCAGCTTCGGATCGTCCTCCAGCAGGTCGCAGACCGCGTGCAGTTCACGGATCATGAGCCCGCTGATCGCGTTGCGCGCCTCGGGGCGGTGCAGGGTCACCACGACCCGGTCCGCACGCTCCTCGACGAGCAGCGTCTCGTAGGCGTCCGCGCTCATACCCGCTCCACCAGCATCGCCACGCCCTGGCCCACGCCCACGCACAGCGTCGCCAGGCCCCGGCGGGTGTCCTCGCGCTCCAGGCGGCCGAGCAGCGTGAGCAGGATGCGGGCGCCCGAGCAGCCCAGCGGGTGGCCGAGCGCGATGGCGCCGCCGTCCGCGTTGACCCTGTCCTCGTCGAGCTTGAGCCGGCGTACGACGGCCAGCGCCTGCGCGGCGAACGCCTCGTTGAGCTCGACGGCGTCCAGGTCTGCGGTCTGCCAGCCGGCGCGGTCCAGTGCCTTCTGTGTGGCGGGAACCGGGCCGAGGCCCATGAGGTGGGGCTGCACCCCGGCCGAGGCGGAGGTGACGACGCGGGCGCGCGGGGTGAGCCCGTACCGGTCGACGGCCGCCGCGCTCGCCACGACCAGGGCCGCCGCCCCGTCGGACAGCGGGGAGGCCGAGCCCGCGGTGACGATGCCGTCCTTGCGGAAGATGGTGCGCAGGGAGCCCAGCTTCTCCAGCGTCGTCGACGGGCGCGGTCCCTCGTCGCGCTCCACCAGGCCGTCCTTCACCGGGACCGGGACGATCTCGCGGTCGAAGTGCCCGGCCTCCTGCGCGGCGACGGCCCGCTGGTGGCTGCGCAGCGCGAAGGCGTCGGAGTCGGCGCGGGTGATGCCGTCGAGGGCGGCGACCTCCTCGGCCGTCTCGCCCATCGACAAGGTCGTTTTCACCGTGTCCGGACCCGCCCCGGCGGGCACCGCGCGGTCGGCGGCCGCGAAGCGCGGGTTGGTGAAGCGCCAGCCCAGGGACGTGTCGTGCACCTCGCCCGGCTTGGCCCACGGGGTGCCCGGCTTCGCCATCACCCACGGGGCCCGGGTCATCGACTCCACGCCGCCCGCCACGATCAGGTCGGCCTCACCGGACCGGATCGCCTGGGCCGCCGAGGCGACCGCGGTCAGGCCCGAGGCGCACAGCCGGTTGACGGTGTAGCCGGGCACGGTGTGCGGGAGCCCGGCGAGCAGCACGGCCATGCGCGCCACGTCGCGGTTGTCCTCACCGGCCTGGTTGGCGGCGCCCAGGATCACCTCGTCCACGGCCTCGGCCGGGATCGCGGCACGGCGGACGGCCTCACCGACCACCAGCGCCGCCAGGTCGTCGGGGCGTACGGAGGCCAGGGCGCCGCCGTAGCGGCCCTGCGGGGTGCGGGCCCCGTCGATCAGATAGACCTCGTCAGGCATGGGTGCTCTCCTCGGTGGCGACGGGGCGGCGCGACTGGAGCGTCGCGAAGCGGCCGGTGACGAACGCGGGGTCGGACAGGGTGGCGCTGGCCGCGGGGTTGGCTGCACTGCCGTGGAAGTCGCTGAACGCGGCGGACTGGTTGACGAAGACCTGGCCGGTGAGGTTCTCCGACAGGTGCACCCCGGCGTCCAGGGCCGCCGACTCGGCGGCGGCGAGGACCTCCTCGCTCGTGGAGTGCACGGCGGCGGTCAGCGCGCCGTGGGCGCGTACCGTCTCACGGAAGATCCGCAGGCTGTGCTCGGTGGAGTCGGTGGCGATGACGAACGAGACGGGCCCGAACCACTCGCGGGTGTACGTCTCTTCGTCCGCCTCCGCGTCCAGGCGCGCCACCAGCGGCGTACGGACGGTGGCCCTCGGGTGGTCGGGGTGCTCCACCGGCTGCGAGGCGTGCACCGTGGTGCCCACCGCCGCCGCCTTCTCCAGCCGGTCCAGCACGCCGTCGTTGACGATGGCGCCCAGCGTGCCGGCCGCCCGGGCCGGGTCGCCGAGCAGCTTGTCCAGCGCGGTCCCCAGATCGGCGGCGAACTCGTCGGCGCTCCTGACGCCCTGGTCGGTGGCGATGCCGGCGCGGGGGATCAGCAGGTTCTGCGGGGTGGTGCACATCTGCCCGCTGTACAGGGACAGCGAGAACGCGAGGTTGCCCAGCAACCCCCGGTAGTCGTCGGTGGAGTCCAGGACGACCGTGTTCAGACCCGCCTTCTCGGTGTACACGGCGGCCTGGCGGGCGTTGGTCTCGAGCCAGTCGCCGAACTCCGTGGAGCCGGTGAAGTCGATGAGGCGCACGTCCGGGTGGAGCGCGAGGAAGCCCGCGGTCCGCTCCCCGGGTTCCTCGGCGGCCAGGATCACGAGATCGGGGTGGAAGCCGGCCTCGCTCAGGACCTCGCGGGCGGTGCGCACGGTGAGCGCCAGCGGCAGCACGGCGCCCGGGTGCGGCTTGACGACCACGGGGTTGCCGGTGACCAGGCTGGCGAACAGGCCCGGATAGCCGTTCCAGGTGGGGAAGGTGTTGCAGGCGATCAGCAGCGAGACTCCGCGTCCGACCGGCGTGAACTTCTTGTCCATCACCAGCGCCCCGCCCTTGCGCTGGGGCTTGGTCCAGCGCGCCGAGCGCGGGTGCCGCTTCTGCTCCGCCCAGGCGTAGGCGACGGCCTCCAGGCCGCGGTCCTGCGCGTGCGGGCCGCCCGCCTGGAACGCCATGACGAAGGCCTGTCCGGTGGTGTGCTGCACGGCGTGCGCGTTCTCGAAGCTCGCGGCGTTCAGCCGGGCCAGGATCTCGACGGCGACGCCGGCGCGTACATCGGGGTCCGCCTCGCGCCACGGACCCGTGGCGGCCTTGGCGGCGGCCACCGCCTCCTCGGGCGCGACGTGGGGGTAGCCGATGTCGAGCGCAAAGCCGTAGGGGGAGGTCTCGGCGGCCCGCACGGTCCCCTCACCGGGGTGCCCGGGCAGCTCGAACTGCTTGCCCAGCTGGTCCCGGAAGGCGGCCTCACCGAGCTTCGGTGCCTCCTCTCCGTACACCGACTTGCTGGGCGACTCCGGGTACGGAGTCCAGTGGTCCCGGCTCCCGGTGGCCGCGACCGCCGTCTCCAGCAGTTCTCGGTGGCGGGCGAAGAAGTCGACAGGCTCGGGAGTGGTGTGGGGCATGCGGTCCACCTCTTGACAGGCAGTGGTGATGCTTGATTACTTGGCTTTGCCGACGCTAACCGAATGTTCGGTCGGTACACAAGGTGGTGAAAAACGTGACGCAGGCCACGGACGTGGATCGCGGTCCGGTGGAGACGATGTTCGCCGCGGACCTGGCTTCCCGGAATCTCGGCATCGAACTGACGCACCACGGCGAGGGGATCGCCGAGGTGCGGATGACCGTGACGCCGGCGATGGTCAACGGGCACGGGATCGCCCACGGCGGCTTTCTCTTCCTGCTCGCCGACACGGCGTTCGCCTGCGCCTGCAACAGTCACGGCCCCGTGACGGTCGCGGCAGCGGCCGACATCGTCTTCGTCGCCCCCGCCCATGAGGGCGACGTCCTTGTGGCGACCGCCTGCGAGCGCACCCGGTACGGCCGCAGCGGGATCTACGACGTGAGCGTCCGGCGCATCGACGACAGCCCGCGCGAAGCGCGGTCCGCCGAGGACGGTGGCGGGAGTCGGGAGGGCGAGGTGATCGCGGAGTTCCGCGGGCGCAGCCGCAGCCTACGAAGCGAGAAGACGAAGGAGTCGCCATGAGCAGCGAAGTCACGGCCCCGGTGGGACAGGGGCCCCGGCTGGGACAGCCCCTCCCGGACGAGCTGCTGGACAGCGGCGAGCGCCTGACCCGCGACGAGCTCCGTGAGCTGCAGCTCAGCCGTCTGAAGGCGACGCTGCGGCACGCCTACGACAACGTCGAGCTGTACCGCAGGAAGTTCGACGAGGCCGGCGTGACGCCCGACGACTGCCGCTCCCTCGAGGACCTGGCCCGCTTCCCCTTCACGACCAAGGCCGACCTGCGCGACACCTACCCCTTCGGGATGTTCGCCGTCCCCATGTCCGAGGTCCGGCGCATCCACGCCTCCAGTGGCACCACCGGCCGCCCCACCGTGGTCGGCTACACCGACAACGACCTGTCGACCTGGGCCGACCTCATCGCCCGCTCCATCCGCGCGGCGGGTGGCCGGCGCGGCCACAAGGTCCACGTCTCCTACGGCTACGGCCTGTTCACCGGCGGCCTCGGCGCGCATTACGGAGCCGAGCGGGCCGGTTGCACCGTGATCCCCGCGTCCGGCGGCATGACCGCGCGCCAGGTGCAGATCATCCGGGACTTCGAGCCCGAGATCATCATGGTCACGCCCTCCTACATGCTGACCCTGCTCGACGAGTTCGAGCGGCAGGGCGTGGACCCGCGCACCAGTTCCCTGAAGGTCGGCATCTTCGGCGCCGAGCCCTGGACGGAGGCGATGCGCCGCGAGATCGAGGAGCGCATGGACATCCACGCCGTCGACATCTACGGCCTGTCGGAGGTCATGGGCCCGGGTGTGGCGCAGGAGTGCGTGGAGACCAAGGACGGACTGCACGTCTGGGAGGACCACTTCTGTCCCGAGGTCGTCGACCCGATCACCGGTGACGTGCTGCCCGACGGCGAGAGCGGCGAACTGGTCTTCACCTCGCTGACGAAGGAAGCCCTGCCGATCATCCGCTACCGCACGCGTGACCTCACCCGCCTGCTGCCCGGCACCGCACGCCCGGCCTTCCGCCGCATCGAGAAGATCACCGGCCGCAGCGACGACATGATCATCCTGCGGGGTGTGAACGTCTTCCCGAGCCAGATCGAGGAGGTCGTGCTGCGCGTGCCCGACGTCGCCCCGCACTTCCAGATCCAGCTGACCCGGCGCGGCCGCATGGACCACATGACGGTCCACATCGAGGCCCGCCCCGGCGCCGGCCCGGAGCAGCGCGAGACGGCCGCCAGGGCGATCACCAAGGGCGTGAAGGACTCGGTCGGCATCAGCGTCGAGGTGCGCGTGGTCGACCCGGAGAGCCTGGAGCGCTCGGTGGGCAAGATCCGCCGGGTCCGTGATCTGCGCAAGGGGTGAGCACCGGCCCTGACCGCAGCGGGCCGGTGCTCACCGGCCGCGGCGTGACGGTCAGGGCGCCGGATTCTGCCCGAGACGGGCGCCGACGGGTGTATCCCGGGCGGTGTCGCGCAGCGCGACGGTCCGGGCGAGCCCGAAGCCGGTGCCGAGGGCGGGCCAGGTCGCCGCGTGGCGACCTGGCACCCCAACACTTCCCCGCCTGAGCGGGAGCCCTCACGCCTCGACGGGACCGTCGGACTGGAGCCGGCCGCCGATCGCCCAGTTGTCCGTCGACACATCGCGCAGCACGATCCAGACGCCGTCCGGTGGGCAATCGCAGGTCTCGACGAAGGCGTCAGTGAGGCGCTGGACGAGGGCCCGCTTTTGCTCCACGGTGCGGCCTTCACGCATGTCCACGGTGATCATCGGCATGGGTGTGCTCCTTCCGGTACGAGTGGCTGGTACATGCCGCTGGGGCGCGTCGCGGGTCTGGGCCCGCCTGCGTGGGCCGCTGGTGTGCGCCGCGACGCCTCCGAGTCTGCCGATTCGACGGTTAAACGTCCATGTAGGTTTTTCACGCGAATTGCTAAGGTTCGCTTTTGTGTTGGAGATGCGCAGGCTTCGCCTGCTCCACATCCTCGCCTGCTACGGCACCGTCTCTGCCACCGCCGAGGCGCTTCATCTGACTGCTCCCGCCGTCTCCCAGCAGCTCACCGCGCTGGAACGGGAAGTCGGCACCCGTCTCCTCGAACGGGACGGCCGCAAACTGAGGCTGACCGAGGCCGGGCGGGTGCTGGTGGCCCACGCCGAGGTGATGCTGGACCAGATGGCGGCTGCCGAGGCGGACCTTGTCGCGCTACGAGCCGAGGTCTCCGGCACGGTCCGGATCGCCGCCTTCCCATCCGCGATGGCCGCGCTGCTCCCCCGAGCCTGGACGGGACTCACGGCGCGCCACGGCACCCGTCTGAATCTGCGCCTGACCGAGATGGATCCGTCGGACGGCCTGACCGCGCTGCGCCGCGGCGAGGTGGAGCTCACCATCGCGCACACCTACGACTTCCTGCCCGCGGCGCTGCCCCCGGGGTGCGAGCGCCACGAGCTTGCCACCGACCCGATGGTGGTCGCCCTGCCCGGTGCGACAGGGGCTCACGAAGGCGTGGAGGTCGCTGAACCAGCCGACCTGGCCACATTCGCCGACCGCGCCTGGATCAGTGCCCCGCATCGCACGACCTGCTTCGAGATGTCCCAACGCGCGTGCGGCAATGCGGGGTTCGTCCCACGGATCATCGCTGAGTGCGGGGACTTCCCGGCCGTCCTGGCCATGGTGGCGGCCGGAATCGGCGTGGCACTGGTGCCCCGGATGGCGGTACGCCACATTGTTTCAGGCGTGGTGCTCCACCCGCTCACCGTGCCCGTGACCCGCTCGGTCTTTGCCGCGACCCGTCGCAGTGGCACCCAGCATCCCGCCGTCCGGGTCGTCCTGGACGAGCTGTTGGCTGCCACAGCCACAGCCACAGCCACAGCCACAGCCACAGCCACAGTCACAGCCGCAGTCGAGCCGACCGAATCCCGAGTCACGGGCGGGCCGGGCTACCACCTCCCCTAGGCGTGTCCGGTGTGGGCCCTGGCGGCTCAGTTCCGGGCGGTGCGCATGGCCTGGAATCGGGCCGAGCTCGGGGTCGGCGGCGATGGTGTTGAGTGCGGAGGAGCGGGCCTCGCTGTAGGTGGCGCGCGCGGCCTGTCAGGTAGTTGCGAGGAGGACGCTCGTAGAGGTAGCGGCGGTTGCGGCGGCTTGACCCGGCAACCGCATGGGGTGTCTTGTCGCCACCGACGTGGTCCGGCCGGGTGCCGGGGTGCCCGCCGCCGAGCCGGCCGACCCGGATGCGTCGCGGGGCCGGCCGGACTGGAGGGCAGGGTCCCCGGTTCGCACAGGCAAAGGGTTGAGGTTCACGTGTCGTCGCTCGCGCGCCGCGCACGGAATGCCGCTGCTTTGACCCGGTTCTGGCAGGCCGTCGAGCAGAACTGGCGCCCGGCGTTGCGGGAGATGTCCACATAGACCCGGTCGCAGCGCGGTGCTGCGCAGACCCCGAGGCGCCCGGCACAGTCCCCGCCGAGGGCCATGGCGAGGCCGGTGGCGCAGCCGGCGCTCCAACCGACGGCATAGGAATCGTCGGCGCCGTGGAAGTGGACCTGCCACGGCTCTCCGGGAGCCCGGTCGAGTTGGGGGCGGGCGCCGGTCTCACGCAGCAGCGCGTTGAGGGCGGGGGCCGCATCGTCGAGGTTGTCGGCGGCCACGGCCTCGAACACGGTACGCAGGGCGCGGGCGGTGTCGGCCAAGCGGTCGGCCTCGCCGAGTTCCAGGTCTGTCCCGGCGGAGAGTGCCACGCGGACCGCGCCGACCCGCTCGGCGCCCTCGGGGGCGACGTAGGGACGACCGCGCGCCTCGCCGTCGGTCAGCGCGTTGACGAGCGCCACCGAAGCGTCAAGCAGAGCCCTCATGTGACTGTCGAACAGCACTTGACCAGTTACCTTTCCCTTGCCTACGGTACCCGTCACTGACATTACACACTTCACCAGTGACAGGAGGTGCCGTGCTGCGCCCGGAACCGCTGCCCCGCACCGTCCGCCTGCTGCTGCTCGCCCGGGTCGTGAACCAACTCGGGGCCTTTTCGCTTCCCTTTCTCACCGCGCTGATCTGCACCGACTATGGGGCGAGCCTGACCACCGCCGGGCTGGTCAGCGCCGTCTTCGGGCTCGCGACGATCCCCTCGCGACTGGCCGGGGGAGGGCTGGCCGACCGGATCGGCCCGCGTACGACCATCGTGCTCGGGCTCTGCGGATGCGCCGTGGCTCAGCTGGCGATCGCGGCCTCCTCGTCGCTCACGTGCGCGGTCGCCGGGGCTGTGGTGCTCGGGCTGGCCTTCGAGCTCTACGAGCCGCCGAGCCAGGCGATCATCGGCGGGTCCGTGCCCGAGCCACAACGGGTGCGCGCGTTCAGCTTGTTCAGCGCCGCGCTCGCGGCGGGCGGCATGGGCGCCGGACTGCTCGCCGCCCTGCTGGGGCGCTGGGACCTGCGCTGGCTCTTCGTCAGCGACGCCGCGAGCTGCCTGGCCTGTGCGCTGCTGATCGGTCTGGCCCTTCCCCGCGACCGTCCGGCTCCGCCCGCAGTGAAACAGGACGACACCGCCGTGCGACCGTTGCGGGACCGGAGGCTGCTGGGCGTTCTGGCCACCGGAACCGCCTACGCCCTGATCAATCAGCAGACCGTGATGACCCTGCCGCTCGCGCTTGCGCGGCAGGGCCTGCCCGCCGCCGACGCCGGGCTGTTGTTCACCGCCGCCGCAGCCACCACCGTGCTCGCCCAGCCGCTGATCCGGCTTCCCTGGACGAGCCGGCTCACGACGCCCGCCGCGCTCGCCCTCGCCCATCTCCTCCTGGCCGCAGGGCTGGCCGGCTACGCCCTCTCCCGCACCCTGCCCACGCTGCTCGCCTCGGCGGCTGTGTGGAGTCTCGGCGACCTCCTGGTCATGGGTCGCGTCTACGCACTCGTCACCGACCTCGCGCCGCCCGGCGGAAGCGGCCGTTACCTGGCCGTCTTCGGTACCAGCTGGGGTATCGCCGCGACGCTCGCTCCCCTCCTCGGTACCCAGCTGCTGGCCGGCGCGGGAACGACCACGCTGTGGTCCACGATGGCCGCGCTCTGCCTGCTGCTCGCCGCGCTCCACCTCCGGGTGACGCCGCAGTCACCCAGTCTCTGCAATGGCGCGGGACCGGTGCGCCGCAGGGTTTCGGGCGCCGCGTAGGGGCGGTCCGCCCGGTTCGCGGACCGGCGCTGCCTGACAGAAACGCGGGAGATGATCAGTCAGATGCCGGCCGATCGGGCCAGACGGTGCTGGGAAGGCGTTTCGGCGTAGGTGAAAGTCGTTTGCCGGCCTGGATGCCGCGTGGGTAGCGTCGCCGCCCGTGACCCCAACTCTGCGCACCGAGCGGCTGCTGCTGGAGCCGTATGTTTCTGAGGACGAAGAGGACTTCGTCGCCCTGTTCCAGGACACCAGGGTGTCGCGGTGGATGGGTGACGGCCCTGCTTCCGAAGCAGCAGACCGGGCCCTGTTCGGGCGGATCTTCACGAAGGTCTACGCCCGGGAACTGTTCGATGTCTGGGCTGTCCGTCGGGACGGACTCCTGGTCGGGCATGCCGAGATCAAGCCGACCGACGTCGTCGCAGGCCACGAGATCATCTACGCTCTGGCCCCGGCGGCATGGGGGTTCGGCCTGGGGACCGAGGTGGCAGAGGCGATCGTCGCCCATGGCTTCGACACCCTCGGGCTGACCGAGGTCTACGCCACCGTAGCCGCACCGAACAAGGCCTCGCTGGCCCTGCTGGACGGAATCGGTTTCGAGCATGTCCGGGACATCACAGAGGACGACGGCAGCACCATCCGCGTGTTGGTCCGTCATCTGACCGCGAGCGAGCCGTGATGAGCGGCCCGGCGCGGCCCGTGCTGAGCCCCGGCCCCGCTCGGCGCGGACCGCCCGGCAGTCCGCGCGAGCGCCCAGGGGTGTCTCAGCACCGCACCGGTTTGCGCCACGAGCACTCCAGGTCCCCGTTGCTCTCCGTGCTCCGGAGGGCCTTCGGCCGCACTGTCAGCGCCCGGTTCTCGTCGGACGAGGCGAGGGTGACCACGATGGCGTCCTCGATGCTCTCGACGGAGCCGACGAGATAGTTGTTGAGGACGACGCTGTAGACCAGTTCGCGTCCGCCCGCGTCGGTGACGTAACCCGACAGGGCCGACACGCCCGTCAACGACCCCGTCTTGCCACGTGCGTTGAGCGCGGCCGGCGTGCCGCACAGACGCGAGCGCAACGTACCGCCGACGAAGCGGTCCGGGTCACAGGCCACCGGGAGGGCCCGGTACCAGTCGGCGTACCAGGGCTCGGTGCGCACCGACAGGAGCAGCTTGGCGAGCTGGTCCGCGGGGACGCTGTCCATCCGGGACAGCCCGGAACCGTCGACCTGGCGCAGCTTGCCCGGGTCGACGCCGACGCGCTTCAGGTAGCCGCTGATGCCGCTGAGGCCCGCATCCCAGGTGCCGCGCCCGGAGGTCTCGTAGCCGATCGCCTTGGTCAGTGCCTCGGCGTGCATGTTGTTGGACAGCTTCAGGAACGGGATCAGCAACTCCTTGAGGGGCATGGACTCGTGTGTGGCGAGCCTGTGCGCGCCCTGGGGGGTCGCCTCGCCGAGTCGGGTCGCCCCGGTGACGCGCACACCGTGCGCGGCCAGCGCGTCGCGGAAGACGTCCGCGGCGTAGCCGGTGGGCTCCCAGACGCTGACCCACTCCTTGGCGGTGGCGCCGCCGACAGGCAGGGTGCCGCTGATGGTGACGGTGTTGGTGCCGTGCTGCCGCTCGACGGTGAGGTCGCTCGGGCCGCCCCGGTCGACGGTGGTCGCGCGCACGTCGAGGTGGACGTAGTGATTGGCCGGGGTGACGGCGGCCCGCGGCCGGTCGCCGGGCTTGTCTCCCGGCTCCGCCTGCACGATGACCGTGCCGGTGTCGTAGTCGGTGTCGGGGGCGACGCTCAGCGCGGAGGTCTGCGCCGAGTAGTACGAGGATTCGTCGTCGGAGGCCCAGGAGCGGCCGAGCCGTTGGTCGTCGAAGCGGGTGTCGTCGGCGACCAGGCGCCCGGTGACGCGCCGCACCCCCGAGTCGGCGAGCGCGGCGGCGAGCCGGTCGTAGTCCTCGGCGAGCAGGGTCGGATCGCCGGTGCCGCGCAGATACAGGTCGCCGTTGAGCACAGAGCCGTGCCGGGCACCGGTCGACAGGACGTCGGTGGTGAAGCGGTGGCCGGGGCCGAGCAGCGCCATGGCCGCGGCCGAGGTGAGCAACTTGGTGTTGGAGGCGGGCATGAGCCGCCCGCTCGGCAGATGCTGGTAAAGGACCGCGCCGGTCGTCGCGTCGGCGACGACGACGCTCGCGGCGCCGCCGTCCATGCGAGCGTCGCCGAGGATCGTGTCGATGGCCTCCGGCAGCCCGGTCCGGTCACCGTCCGCGCTCGCGGGCGAGCTCCAGCTGAACGTCGCCGCGGCCACGGCGGCGACGGCGGGCCAGATCCAGTGGCGCATACCGGTGGTGCGTCTCACGGGTCTCCTCATGTCACAGGAGCATCCCGGATCCCGGGCGACGGCAACAGACCCCCGTGGGTGCGGCCGGGTGCTCAGCCCTTGTGCTTGCCCATTTTGCCCACGGCGTCCTGTGCCTTGTCGACGACGGTGTCGATCGTGCCGCTGTGCTTGCCGCCGGTCTTGCCGTCGATGAAGTCGCCCACCTTCTCCAGGCCGTCGGAGATCTTGTCGCCGTGGGCTTCGGCGATGCCCTCGACCTTGCCCTTCAGGCTCTTCAGCTGGTCGAACATGCGCGTGCCACTCCTCTACGGGGCTGTAGTAGTCGGGCTCCATGATCTCATGACGCGGGCCCGGCACCTCGTCGTGAGGTACTGGGGCGACAGGGGCGCGGGACCAGATGCACGACCGCACCCGCTGCGGAAGGATCGGTACTGGGGTGGCCACGCGCTGTGCGCGCGGCTCACCCGACCGGTGACTCGGCGCGTCCGAGTCGGGGGTAACGCCCGTTCCGGCGTTCCTACTGGAGCACTCCCATGTTGACGAACCGCATTCTGTTCCGTCCCTCCCGTGGCACGGAACCGGTGGGGCCGCAGGCCGCCGCGGTCACGGTGACCGTCGCCGACTGCGGTCTGCTGCTCATCAGGCTCACCTTCGGGCTGCTGATGGCCGGGCACGGCGCGCAGAAACTGTTCGGGCTCTTCGGGGGGCGCGGCCTGACCGCGACGGGGCAGGGGTTCGCCGCTCTTGGCTACCGCCCGGGACGGCTGTTCGCCGCGATCGGTGGTCTGTCGGAGTTCCTGGGCGGCCTCGGTCTCGCCTGCGGGCTGCTGACCCCGCTCGCGGCCGCCGCCCTGATCGGAGTCATGATCAACGCGATGGCGACCGTCACCGGCGCCCAGGGTCTGTGGGAGGCGGAGGGCGGTGTGGAGTACAACGTGTGCATCGCCGTCGTCGCCCTCGGGATCGCCGCCCTCGGCCCGGGCCGGCTGGCCGTCGACCGGTTCTTCCGATGGGGCTCGGGTGGCTGGAGGGAGGCGGCCGTCGCCCTGGGCCTGGGCGGCGCGGCCGCCGCGATCACGCTCAGTCTCTTACCCGCGGCGCCGGGACCGGCCGAAGACCCCGCGGTTCGTGGAACCGTGCGGGTCCGGGGCCGGCTGAGCGCCGTGGTCCGACGACCGGTGGGACGTCATCGCCCGCCCTGACACGACCAGTCCATGTGACCGGGCAGAATGGGGTGATCACCAACTCCCGGGAGACGAACGACCCATGGAATTCCGCGATGACGTGGATCTTGATGCTTCTCAGGTCGAGGACAGGGGCAGCGGCGGCGGGGGCCTTCCGGGAGGCGGGCTCACCATCGGCGGCGGCGTCATCGGCGTCGTCGTGGTGGTCGTCGCACTGCTCCTGGGCGTCAACCCGGCGGGGCTCCTGAGTGGCGGCGGCTCGAACTCCGCCACCCGGCAGCAGGGAGAGGACCTGGTCGCGAAGTGCCAGAAGGGCAGCGACGCCAACCAGTCGGAGAAATGCCGTGTGGTGGGCGTGGTCAACAGTATCCAGCGCTACTGGCAGGGCGCTCTTCCCGAGCACTACCAGCAGTCCTACACCAAGGCCGGAACCGACCTGGTCTCCGGCACGTGGAACACGGGGTGCGGCCGGGCCGGCTCCGCCATGGGCCCGTTCTACTGCCCGGCCGACCACCGTGTCTATCTCGACCTCGGTTTCTTCCGTGAACTGGAGGACAGGTTCGGCGCCAAGGGCGGCCCCTTCGCGCAGGCGTACGTCATCGGCCACGAGTACGGGCATCACGTACAGAACCTGCTGGGCACCATGAACCGCGTCGGCCGGGACCGCACGGGAGCCGACAGCGGCTCGGTCCGGCTGGAGCTCCAGGCCGACTGCTACGCCGGGGTCTGGACCGAGAACGCCGTCACCACCGGCTTCTTCGAGAAGCCGTTCACCGACTCCGACATCCGCGAAGCCCTCGGCGCCGCGGAGGCCGTCGGCGACGACCGCATCCAGGAACGCACCCAGGGCCGCGTCGACCCGGAGGGATGGACCCACGGCAGCTCGCAGCAGCGGGTCCACTGGTTCACCGTCGGGTACACCACGGGCTCTCCGGCCCAGTGCGACACCTTCTCCGGCGCCATCTGACGACGCGAAGGCGAAGGCCCCGGCCGGGTTCCCTCCCGGCCGGGGCCTTCGCCGTACGTACGGGCATCGCCGTCAGCGCCGGTCCAGCAGGAACGCGAACACCGCCTGGCGACCCCTGTCGTCGGCCGCCCGGCTCTGCACCGAGTGCGCCGCACCCGGCACCACCACGACCTGGGCCCGCGGCGTCAGCCTCTTCTGGTCGTGGAGCCATTCCAGCGGGGTCGACAGGTCCCGGTCACCGCCGAGCAGCAGGACCGGCACGCCCGGCAGCCTGCGGTGCTCCGGCGGCAGCGGCGGCACCGGCGTGCGCGGCCAGTGCAGACAGCTCAGCATCGAACCGAGGCCGGTCGCCGTGGCGGAGTCGAAGGGGCCGTAGTCGGCCGGTGTCAGCTCCGCACCGGCCTTCCCCAGCGCCTCCCGGCGTCCGGCTGACGGAGCGTCCGCCCTGCCCCAGGGGTAACGCCCGTCCAGGCACAGCGTGGCGGCGTGCAGCCCCTGGCTGAGCTCCTCGGCGCTCGCCGCGCTTCCCTCCCGCACGCCCGCGATCAGGCCCCGCAGCGGTCCGGGGTCGCCGTTCGCCGCCGAGTGCAGCGCGTCGATCACCGCCGTGTAGTCCGGGTCCACGAACTCCCAGGTGGTCAGGGCGTCCATCACGTCGATGCCGTTGCCGTACCGGGTGATCACCTCGGCCAGGTCGGCCGCCGGGTCCGTGGTGCAGCCCGTCGCCCGGCAGGCCGCCGCCAGCACGCGCGGCGCGGCGCGCAGGGCGGCGCGGTCCATCGGGTCGTAACCGGTCTGCGGCACCACCGAGTCCAGGACCAGCCGGGCCACGTGCTGCGGATGGGCCAGGGCGTACCGTTCCGCGGTGTACGTGCCGTACGACACGCCGTCGAGCGTCATCGTGCGCACGCCCAGGGCCCGGCGCAGCAGGTCCAGGTCCGCGACCGTGTCACCGGTGCTGTAGAAGCGGCGGTTGGCGCCGATGGCGGCGGCGCAGTCCGTCACCGCCCGGGCCGTGGGCGGGGTCAGGTCGGACGACCCCATCTCCTGCTGCAACCGCGGGCACCGCAACGCGGCGTCGCCGGTGCCGCGTTGGTCGATCATGACGAGCCGGTAGTCCTTCAGAACCGGCGTCAGCTTCTCGCGCAGCTGGCCGACGAACGGCACGCCCGGCTGGCCCGGACCGCCGGTCAGGAAGAGCAGTACCCCCTTGGGGGCGTTGACGTTGTCCGCCATCGCGACCTTCAGGCCCAGCCGGCCCGGCACACCGCCGCTGTGGTCGAGCGGGACGGTCAGGGTGGCGCAGGTGAAACCCTTCAGCCCCGAGCAGGCCGCGGCGCCGGAGAGTCCCCCGTTCCCCCCGGCCGGCGCCGCGTCCGACCGGTCCTGTGCCGCGGACGTGCACGTCCCCGACAGCGTCAGCAGGCTGACGGCGGCCAGTACGGCCGCACCCCGCCTCCCGGGTCTCCCGTTCCCGCGCCCGCCGGGGACCTTCCGCATCCCCCGCCAACCCCTGATCCCTCGCCAACTCCGCATCCCCCGCACCCCCGTGTCGTCGGCCCGTGTCGTCGGCATCTCCGCCGTGCCCCGTCTCCTCCGCATCCCCGTTTCCTCCCACATCCCGGTGTCCGGCCTACGGCGCTGCACCAGCCTGCGCCCAACAGCCCCGCCGGCGCGAGGTTCCGTGCGAGAAATCGGAGCCGGCGCCCGGCGACGGACACCGATCCGTGGGTCGCGCGCCCGGCGTCGCGCGACCGTGGTGGGGATGCCGCCTGTCGTATCCGGGGATGTCACCGGTCGTTCGCACCGTGTTGGTGGCGACGGCCCAGCATGGGCGCCGCTCGAACATGCTTTGAACGGACGGACGGCAGGAGTTCGGACATGGGCCACGGCCACAGTCATGCCCACGGGCATCACCACCACCACGACCACGGGCACGGCACGGACGGCGGATCCCTGCCTCCGGCGCTCGATCTCGAGGTCCCCGACGCGGAGTTGACGCCCGACCAGCTGTCCCGCCGGTCCATGCTGCGCCGTACCGGGCTGCTCGGCGCCGGACTGGCGGCGGGCAGTGTGCTCGCCGGTGCCGGACAGGCGGCCGCGTCCCAGTCCCAGGGCGACCAGGGCCAGAACCAGAACCAGAACCAGCAGTCCTCGCAGTCCGCCCGCTCCGGGGGATACGTGTGGCTGTCCGGCGACCACCACATCCACACCCAGTACAGCTCCGACGGCAAGTACCGGGTCGTCGACCACGTGCGCCAGGCCAACGCGCACGGCCTGGACTGGATGGTCATCACCGACCACGGCAGCGAAGCACACGCCAAGATCGGTGTGGAGAAGGTCAACCCCGACATCGTCGCCGCCCGGGGGCAGATCACCGACACGCTGGTCTTCCAGGGGCTGGAGTGGAACATCCCGGCCGCCGAGCACGGCACCGTCTTCGTCCACCCCGGCTCGAACGAGGTGGCCGTGCTGAAGGAGTTCGAGAACTCCTTCGACGGGGTGGTGAAGAGCGCCACCGCGAACAACTCCGCCAACGAGGCGCTCGCCATCGCGGGCGTCGACTTCCTCGCCGATCAGGTCAAGCGCCGCAAGGTCAAGGACGCCCTGTTCCTGGCCAACCACCCGGCCCGCAAGGGCATCGACTCCCCGCACGAGATCCGCGCCTGGCGCGACGCGCAGCCGACGATCGCCGTCGGCATGGAGGGCGCCCCCGGCCACCAGGCCGCGGGCCTGCCCGCGCCGGGCGGCCCCGGCTCGGGCCGGGGTTACTACGACGGCAGCCCCGGCGCCGACTCCTTCTCCGGCTACCCGCTGGAGAGCTACCGCACCTGGGGCGGCTTCGACTGGATGACCGCGACCGTGGGCGGTCTGTGGGACAGCCTGCTGGCCGAGGGCAAGCCCTGGTGGATCACCGCCAACTCCGACTCCCACAGCGTCTACGCCGACTCCTCCGTCCGCGGGCCGGGCAGCGACTTCGACGCCAACGGCCGCTACGACGACCCCGTCCACGGCGGCGCGCTGAACCTGGGCGACGGCGACTTCTGGCCCGGCCAGTACTCCCGCACGCACGTCGGTGCCGCCTCCTTCTCCTACCAGGCGGTCATGGACGGCATCCGCGCCGGCCGCGTCTGGGTCGACCACGGCGGGCTGATCAGCGGCCTCGACGCGCAACTGCGTTCCGGCGGCAAGTCCGTCACCCTCGGCGACGCACTGCACGTCCGCCGCGGCAGCCAGGTCGACCTGGTCGTCGAGATCAGCCTCGCAGGCGGCCCGAACTGGGCGCAGTTCGTGCCGAAGCTGGCCCGGGTCGACGTGATCCAGGGCGACGTCACCGGCCGCGTCTCCGACAAGGACGCGTTCATCACCCCGGACACCAAGGTCGTCAAGTCCTTCGAGGTGAACAAGTCCACCGGCTCGGTGCGGCTGACGTACTCCCTCGGCCGTGTGGACAAGCCGGTGTACGTGCGGCTGCGCGGCACCGACGGCAACCGCACGGCGGTCGGCCTGCGCGGTGCCGCCGTGGACCCGGCCGGACCGGCGATGGACGTGCTCGGCGACGCCGACCCGTGGAAGGACCTGTGGTTCTACTCCAACCCGATGTGGGTCCTGCCCGCATGACCGGTACAACGGGCCGGCCCGGCGTCCCCACCGTGATCGGTGTGGACGCCGGGTCGGCGGACCTGCGCGGCGCCGACCACCTCGCCCAGGACCTGGTGGCGCGGCTCGGCCTGCCGGACGCCACCGTCGCCTGCACGCACCCGGTCCGCGGCGGCGAACGACCGCACCTGGCCGTCTCCCTGGCACTGCCGGACGCGGACACCGCTTCGTCGGTGTGGCACCGGCTCGTCACCCTCCTCGCGGCCGAGGACCGGCCACCGTCCGGCGCCGCCCTCGGCGTCCTGAGGCACGGCCCGGCCGCCTACGCGGACGGCGCCGCCCTGGCGGCGGCCGAGCAGCACACCCGCGAACAGGGACGTGCCGTCGTCTACCCCGGCGTGGGGCACCTCGTCGGCACGGTCCCGCTGCGCTTCCTCCTCCAGAACTCCGCGATCGACCGGGTCACCGTCGTCGGCGCTCCGTCCGGCTCCGGCGGCGGCCCGGATCCGGACACCCCGGTGACGACGCGCGACCATGTGCGCCCCCTGTGGCAGGACGGACAGCTCGTGCTGCCGCTCGTGCCCGCCGCGGGCGGCCTCCTCGCCCCCTTCGAGGTGCCCGACCCCACGCCCTGCTGCGCCGATCACGGCTGACGGCGGGCCCGGTCGGCGGCACGCGCCGGAAGAAGTCCTTCCGCCTCGCGGTCCCACCAGGTCACAACGGGTCCGCGGGGCAGTAGGGTCCAATCCGTCGAGCCCCGTGTCGTGGTCGAAGGAGGGGCAACCGTGGATCTCGAGGCGCTTCGTTCCTTCCTGGCCGTGGCCAAGCACCGCAGTATCTCCAAGGCGGCCGCCGACTCGTACGTCTCGCAGCCGGCGATGAGCCAGCGGCTGCGGCGGCTGGAGGACAGCCTCGGTTTCGCGTTGTTCGAACGGGGGTGGAAGGGCGCGGTGCTGACTCCGCAGGGCGCCTACTTCCTGCCGTACGCCGCCCAGCTCATCCGGGACCTGTCCAACGCCTCCGCGGTCCTGGGGAAGAAGGACCCGTCCCGGCCGCGGAGCTTCGCCGAGGTGGCCGGCCATCCGCACAAGGTCGTGTTCGGGGTGGACAACTGGCTGTCGGAGCGGTCCGTGCGGGCCGTGGTGAGCAGCGCGCTGGACATGTACGGGGCGGACGAGTTCCGGGTGACCAGCCGGCCGGCCACGACGGTGATCGACCTGCTGGAACTCAACCAGCTGGACGCCGGACTCTTCTACTCCACGGAAGCGGACCACCCCTTTCACACCGAGGTCGTCGGCATCGAGGACATGGCGCTCGTCCATCCGCCGGGGACGGTCCTGGAGGAGGTCAGCGCCCCCGCCGTGAAGGAGCTGCTGTCCCGCTACCGGTTCGTGCTGTTCGACAATCCGGTGCTGACCCACCATGCGAGGATCACGACCACGCTGATCGAGACGTACGAGATCTCCCGCTTCCATGTGGTGGACGACTACCGGACCATGCACGCGCTGATCCGCCTGGGGGAGTGCATCACCGTGGTCCCGGCCGGTGTCGTCCTCGGCGACCGGGGGCAGCGGGCGACGGACCTTCCCTCGGCCCGGCTCCCCGGACTGCTTCCGCGGATCAACGTCACGGTGGGAATCAGCGACGCGGGCCGGGACCACGGGGTGACCGGGGCCTTCGCGGCGTCCGTCGCGCGGTTCCTCGAGGAGGACCCGCCCGGCGCCCCGAACGAGAGGCCCTAGTGCCGCGACGGGGCAAACGTTGCCTGTCGCGGCACTAGCTGCCCGGGACCGGATGACACGCGTCGGCACGCGGGCCGTCCGGTTCCCGGGCAGGCCCTCGGCTCGTGCCGGGGCGCGTGCCGGTCAGCCGGCCGCGGCCGTCGTGACGGGGGCGGCCTCGTGGCCGGTGCGGCCGGTCTTCTTCGGCGCCGTCTCCTGGAGGAAGGAGGCGGCCACCACGCACAGGAGCAGTCCGCCGAGTGCCAGGTAGAGCACGGTGTGGATGCCGTGGTGCTGGGCCAGGTAACCGGCGACGGACGGGGCCACGCCACCGCCGAAGATCTCCGCGACACCCATGACGGTGCCGGCCGCGGCCGCCATCAGACCGGCGGGGACGGACTCCACGGTCACGGTTCCGGCGAGCAGGGCCAGGCATCCGTTGGCTCCGAAGGCGACGAAGAAGAGCAGCAGGAACAGCAGCGGCACGACCGGCCCCTGGAGGATGAAGCCGACCAGCATGCACATCGCCATCAGCAGCGCGACGACGACCACGGGCTTGCGGCCGAACCGGTCGGACAGCCCCGGGATGACCAGCTGGCCCGCGAACGCGCCGAACCCGATGCCGGAGGCGATGACGCCCATCTGGCTGGTCCCGATGCCCTGGTGGTCGACCAGATAGCTCGGCACCATGGCGCTCAGCACGAAGATGCACGTCATCGCGCCGCACAGGGCGAGCATCGCCAGCCGGATGTTCCGGTAGCGGAAGAGGTCCAGCCAGCGGGTCCGGTCCTGGGAGACGGGGGAGACGGCGGATTCGAAGGCCGGCAGCTGGTGCGGCTCGCGAATGGTCCGGAGGATGAACCAGGCCAGGACCAGTCCGGGGATCAGCATGAGACCGAAGACCCAGTGCCAGCTGGGCAGGATCCGCAGCAACTGGGTGGCGATGATCGGGCCCAGGCCGACACCGAACAGGGCGAAGGTGCTCTGCTGCATGCCCATGTTCAGTCCGCGGCGCTCCGGCCGGGACGCCTCCGCCGTGGCGGCCACCGCGGTCGGGGTGAAGGCGCCCTCGGTGACGCCCATGACGATCCGCACCAGCAGAAGGCTGACGAGTCCGCCGACGAGCCCGGTCAGCAGTGAGCAGACCGAGAAGAACACGATCGAGCCGACCAGGATCCTGCGCCGGCCCAGCCGGTCGGAGAGGCCGCCGATGAGAAGGGAGGAACATCCCCAGGCCAGACCGAGAACACCGATGATGTTGCCCAGGTCCTGGTAGTCGAGCCCGAGTTCCTTCATCATCGAGGGGAAAAGCGGGCTGATGATCCAGCGGTCCAGGCCGACGAGACCGAATCCGAGGGAGAGCAGCACGACGGCCGAGCGTTCGTAGCGGACGTCGTATTCTCTGGGCTTCATGCCGCTCTCCCCTCACGGTTCGCGCGGATTTCCGCGACCAGTTCCGCGGTGGTGAGCACACGGCCGAAGAACGTTCCGATCGTCCTCTCCGTGGCCGCCTGCGCCTCCTCGCTGAGCGCCCCGGTGGCGTCACCCACGAAGGCCACCTTGAAGTCCCGCATGTAGGCACCGCGTGCGGTGGAGTCGCAGCAGACCTCGGTGAGGGTGCCGATGATGATCACGGTGTCCACCTCACGCAGGCCGGAGATGCTGGTCAGCACGTTCTCCAGCCGAGTGTTGTGGAAGGCGTCGTAGCGGTGCTTGACCACGACGACGTCGTCGGCCTCCGGCTTCAGGTCGTCGACGACCTGCGCACCGAAACTTCCCTCGCGCATGCCCGCGCTCAGCAGCGCCGGGTTGTAGGTGGATTCCAGCGGAGACACATTGAATGTGTCCAGCAGAATGTGCTGGGTGTAGACGACCGGAATACCGGCCGTCCGGCACTCGGCGACGACCTCCTGCATCCGGGGTATCCGGTGGCGTGCCATCGGCACTTCCATCGGATACCCCTCGAGAACAAAGTCGTTCTGCATGTCGATCACGAGCAGAGCCGTCTTCTGCGGATTCACGCGCCACATCGCGTTCAACGGATGAACTCCTCTTGCGTTTCGCATACGGAAGGCCGGAGAGCATGGCCCGGAGATTGGGCACAGAGCCTAACCGTGAAACGCACCCTGCCAGTTATAGGAATTCTTTATACCGTCGCCCGTCCGCGTCGCCCTGCCCGGCGGGCCTCCCTACCAGGCCACCGGCAGCTCCAGGGGGAACCGCCGGATCGTCTTCGCGTCCCAGCGCACCTCCTCCGGCGGCACCGCGAGCCGCAGCCCGGGGAAGCGCTCCATGAGCCGCCCGACGGCCACTTCGAGCTCTGCCATGGCCAACGGCATGGCGATGCACCGGTGCCCGCCCCAGCCGAACGTCATATGGGGGCAGTTCGGCCGGTCGACGTCGATGTCGTGCGGGTCCGTGTAGCGCTCCGGGTCGCGGTTGGCCGTCAGGTACGACACGTGGACGTAGTCGCCCGCCCGGATCAGCACACCGCCCAGCTGCACGTCCTCGAGAGCCACCCGGGGGATGCCGACCCCCTTGCGGAAGGGGATGTGGCGGAGCAACTCGTGCAGCACGTCGCTCAGGGCCTCGGGCCGGCTCCTGAGCCGTTCAGCCAGCTCGGGCCGGGTCAGGAGGAGATACACGATGTCGCTGATCTCGCAGGTCGCCGTGTCCTGGCCGCTGAGCGCCAGCATGAGCGTCATGACCGCCAGTTCCCGGTCGTCCAGCTGCTCCTTGCCGTCCCGCGCCGCGGCCATCGCGCTGATGATGTCGTCGCCGGGCGACTCGCGCCGCTGTACGACGAGTTCGCCGAAGTAGGCCGTCAGCTCCGCCTTGGCGCGCGCCGCGTCCTCCTTGGTGTCCGCGCCGACCACGAGCAGTTGGTGCACCGCCTTCTGGATCCGCGGCCATTCCCCCCGCTCGATGCCGAGGAGGTCCAGGACGGTGTGCTGGGGGAGCGGGTCGGACAGGTGCCGGATCAGGTCCGCCGGCGGGCCCTCCTTCTCCATGCCGTCCAGCAGATCGTCGGCGAGCCGGACGATCCGGGGCCGCATGTTCTCCACCTGCTGCTGGGTGAAGGCCTGTGAGGCCAGATGGCGTACGCGGCTGCTGTACGGCGGGTCCATCACGTTGATCGACTCGGGCGACACGATGGGCTCGGGCGTCATCCGGGGGTAGTCGCGGCCGATGATGCCCGCCCTGCTGAACCGGTGGTCGGTGGTCACCTGCTTGACCGCGTCGAAGCCGGTGACCAGCCAGGCGTCCGCGTCGCCGTAGCTCAGCCGGATCCGGGTGGGGGTGTCGTGACGCATCAGCTCCGCGAGGGAGGGGTCGAACTCCAGGGCTTCGCTGAAGTCGAACGGGCAGATGGCCGTCTCGTTGTCCGTGGTCATCAGTCGGTTCCTTTGGGGCACGGGGTACGGCGTCGGTGGTGTCCACGGCCCGGCGAAGGCGCCCGGCGAGCGGTGGGAGAACGACGGAGGCGGCGGCACCCGGTCCCCGAAGTGCGCGCGGCCCTCCGGGACGGCGGACGGAGCGCGCGCCGGCCGGCACCCCGGTGAGTGCGGGCGCCGGGGCCGCCGCGGCCCCCTGTCGTTTGCCTCCGTGCTGACGATGGAAACACGCGAGCCGGTACGGACCGGTGACCCGCTCCGCCAGTCCAGCCAGGTGGGCTAACAAGCCCGCACACGACGGTGGCGCCGGCCGGCCGCGGAAGGAGCCCGTGGGTCCACACTCTTGACACCCCTCTGTCATGCGGCGTGCAATATGTTGCATGCCAGTGCCGCAGAGCCGCGGGCTCGTCTCCAGGTCACTTCTCCGCGACAACGCCTACCGGGCCATCCGGGACGCCATCGTCGACGGCACGCTCGCACCGGGGGAGCGCCTCAACGACAGTGACCTGGTGGAGTGGCTGGGCGTCAGCCGCACCCCGGTGCGGGAGGCCCTGACGCGTCTGGAGCAGGCCGGCCTGGTGCGGACGAAGCCCGGCCGCTACACCATGGTCAGTCCCCTGGACGTCCGGGCGGCGCGGGCGGCCCAGTCGGTGACGGCGGCCATGCACGAACTCGCCGTCCGCGAGGCGATGCCCGACCTGTCCGCCGCCGAGCTGGACGCCATGCGTGAGGCCAACGCGCGCTTCGCCGACGCCCTGCGCCGGGGCGACGTCGACGCGGCGATCGACGCCGACGACGCCTTCCACGGCGTCGCCGTCACCGCCTGCGCCAACCCGGCCGTCCGTACCGTCCTGGAGCAGTTCACCCCGGTGCTGCGGCGGGTGGAGAGGCTGCGTTTCTCCTCGCTGAGCGGCCGCGGCTCGGTCGCACAGCACGACCGGATCATCGCGCTGTGCGAGGCCGGGGACGTCGAGGGGGCCGTGGCCGCCACCCGCGCCAACTGGCAGACGCTGCTGCCGCTGCTCGACACGGCGCTCGCCGACTCCGACGCCGACGAGCCGGACGGCGGACCCGGCGGCGACGCCTCCCCACGCTGACCCCTGCAGAACCCAGGCAGGACCCACATCCCCACGACGGACGCACCCCGCAAGGAGCCCCGGATGTCCCTCGAGTCCTTCGAGCGCCACCCCCTGCTGTTCGGCCCCAGCCCCGTCCACCCGCTGGACCGGCTCAGTGACCATCTCGGCGGTGCCCGCATCTGGGCCAAGCGGGAGGACTGCAACAGCGGGCTGGCCTTCGGCGGCAACAAGACCCGCAAGCTCGAGTACCTGATCCCCGACGCGCTCCGCAAGGGCGCGGACACCCTGGTCAGCATCGGCGGCGTCCAGTCCAACCACACCCGGCAGGTGGCCGCGGTCGCGGCGAAGGTGGGTCTGAAGGCCGTCCTGGTCCAGGAGAGCTGGGTGGACTGGCCGGACGCGGTCAACGACAAGGTCGGCAACATTCTGCTGTCCCGGCTCATGGGCGCCGACGTGCGCCTGGTCCAGGCGGAGTTCGGCATCGGGTTCAAGGACAGCTGGCACCAGGCCCTGGAGGACGTCCGGGCCGCGGGCGGCACTCCGTACCCCATCCCCGCCGGAGGGTCCGACCACCCCCTGGGCGGGCTCGGCTTCGCCGACTGGGCCTACGAGGTCGAGCGGCAGGAACGCGAACTCGGGGTCTTCTTCGACACGATCGTGGTGTGCAGCGTCACCGGCAGCACGCACGCGGGCATGATCGCCGGCTTCGCGGGACAGGACCGGCCCCGCCGTGTGCTGGGCATCGACGCCTCGGCCAAGATCGACGAGACGCGTGCCCAGGTGGCGAAGATCGCCCGCAACACCGCCGAACTCATCGGCGTCGGCCGGGAGGTGCGCGACGACGAGATCACCGTCCTGGAGGGCTGGGCCGGCGACCTCTACGGCATCCCCGTCCAGTCCACCCTGGACGCCATCCGCCTCACCGGACGCCTCGAAGGCATGATCATCGACCCCGTCTACGAGGGCAAGTCCATGGCCGGACTCATCGACCTCGTCCGCCGCGGGGACATCCCCAAGGACTCCACCGTCCTCTACGCCCACCTCGGCGGCCAGCCCGCCCTCAACGCCTACAGCGGCGCCTTCCACTGACCCCACCCAACCCGCGCCCCTTCTCCAGCCCCCCGGCGCCACCCCCCGTCGCACCCGCACCCGGGGCGGCGGCAGGGCGGCAGCCGTGCGCGACCCGGGGGCCGGGGAGGTGGCCGGAGGCCCGGCCGGGGCGGGTCGGGGGGAGGAGGGTGCGGCCAAAGGTGGGACTTACGGCGGCTCGTCGTGAGGCGCAGGGCGCAGGTGGGATGTACGACAGGGGCCGCGTCCGCATGACCACCAGCGAGGTAGCGATGACCGAAACACGCGCGAACCGGGGAAGCGCCACGTACGACGTGATCGTGCTGGGCGCCGGTCCGGTCGGCCAGAACGTCGCCGACCGCGCCCGCGCCGCCGGCCTCACCGTGGCCGTCGTGGAGCGGGAACTCGTCGGCGGTGAATGCTCCTACTGGGCGTGCGTCCCCAGCAAGGCGCTGCTGCGGCCGGTCATCACCGTCGCCGACACCCGCCGCGTGGACGGCGCCCGGCAGGCCGTCACCGGCCGGCTCGACACCGCCCGGGTCTTCGCCCGCCGCGACCACTACGTCGCCGACTGGGACGACAGCGGACAGGCCGAGGGGATCAAGTCCATCGGCGCGGACCTCTTCCGCGGGCACGGCCGGCTCGACGGTCCCCGGCGGGTCACCGTCACCCGGGACGACGGCGCGCGGCAGACCCTCACCGCCCGGCACGCGGTCGCCGTCGCCACCGGCAGCCGGGCGGCGCTGCCCGACATCCCCGGCCTCGACGAGGCACGGCCCTGGACGAACCGGACCGGGACCGACTCCAGCACCGTGCCGGCCCGGCTCGCCATCGTCGGCGGCGGGGGAGTCGGCGTGGAGATGGCCACCCTCTGGCAGGGCCTCGGCTCCCGGGTCACCCTGCTCGCCCGCCGTCGCCTCGTCCCCCGCATGGAACCCTTCGCGGGCGAGTTGATCGAACGCGGCCTCACCCGGGCGGGCGCGGACGTACGGATCGGCACGCAGGTCACCGCGGTGCGCCGCCCCGATCCCACCGGGCCGGTCACCCTCACCCTCGACGACGGCGGCGAACTGGAGGCCGACGACGTCATGTTCGCCACCGGCCGCCGTCCCGCCACCGACGACATCGGCCTGGACACCGTCGGCCTCACCCCCGGCTCCTGGCTGGAGGTGGACACCACCTGCCTCGTCCGCGGTGTCGACGGCGCATGGCTCTACGCCCTGGGCGACGTCAACCACCGCGCCCTGCTCACCCACCAGGGCAAGTACCAGGCCCGGACCGCGGGCGACGCCATCGGCGCCCGCGCCGCCGGCCGCCCGCTCGACGACGCCGACTGGGGCGACCACGCCACCACCGCCGACCGGCACGCCGTCCCCCAGGTCTTCTTCACCGACCCCGAGGCGGCCTCCGTCGGCCTGACCGCCGAACAGGCGGCCGCCGCCGGACACCGCGTCGGGACCGTCGACCTCGACTTCGACGCGGCCCAGGGCGCCGACCTCTACGCCGACGACTACGAGGGCCACGCCCGGCTGGTGGTCGACCTCGACCGCGACGTCCTCCTGGGAGTCACCTTCGTCGGCCCCGGGGTCGGCGAACTGCTGCACTCGGCGACCGTCGCGGTCGCCGGCGAGGTACCGCTCAAGCGGCTCAGGCACGCCGTCGCCTGCTTCCCGACCGTCAGCGAGATCTGGCTCTTCCTCCTCGCCCGCGCCGCCCGGCAGAAGGACCAGGGCTGAGTCAGCCGGAGGAACGTTCGGGGGGCGCGGTCGCGGCCGCCTCGCAGGCCGGGCACAGGACGTGGGCGTCACGCCCGTAGCGGTGGGTCAGTCCGTGGCAGCGGGGGCAGTAGCCGACCTCTTCGGGACGACAGCCGAGCAGGAGCGCCGCCGCGGTCCGGTCCGTCGACGGGTCGATGCGCCGGGGCATCTCGTCCATGGGTCCGACGGTACGTCCGGTGCCCGGCCGAGGCAGGCCGGCGCGGACGCAGGCCGATCACCTGCGGTGGGGCGCGCAGTGCGTCCAGGGCGCCGCACGGGCCTCACGGCTGCCGCGCGGTCGTCGTCGCCCGTGCCACCCGGAGCGTGCCGTCCGGCTCCGGGGTGACGGCCACGCCCGAGCTGATCCGGCCGAGTGCCGCCCGCAGCCATGCGCGGTCCTCTTCGGGGGCGGGCTCCAGCCGCATCCGCCGGGCCCGCAGGATCGCCATGCGCAGGTCCGCGAGCCGTCCCGTGCCCGCCGTCAGCGAGGCGAAGTAGGCGATCCGCAGGTCGTCGCGGTACTGCTCGTAGCCGGAGATGCCCTCGTAGTCGTCGACGAAGTCGCCGCAACCGTAGAGGATCAGCCGGTCGCGGTACACCTCGACGGGACGGGGGTGGTGCGAGGAGTGCCCGTGGACGACATCGACACCGCCGTCGACCAGCGCGCGGGCGAAGCGGATCTGCTCGCGGGGGACGTGGTAGCCCCAGTTGGACCCCCAGTGCACGGAGACGACCACGATGTCGCCCGCAGACCGTACCCGCCGTACGCGCCCGACGACCGCCGCGGCCGCCTCCGCCGTCGCCGCGGGGACGTACGCGACACCGGCTCGGTCCGCTGTCGCCGCCCAGCTCGACGGTATGCCACCGCACGTCATCCCGAGGGAGAACACCACCACCCGGACGCCGTCCGCGACCGGGTGCACGGCGGGCGCGTACGCCGCCTGCGCGTCCCGGCCGGCGCCCGCGGCCGGCAGTCCCGCACCGGTCAGGGAGTCCAGTGTCTCCAGCAGCCCCGCGCGGCCGAAGTCCAGCGTGTGGTTGTTGGCCAGGACGCAGACGTCGGGCCGGGCCACCGCGAGGGCGGGCAGGTTGGCCGGGTGCATCCGGTAGTGGATGTCCTTGTCCGGTGCGAACGCGTCGCTGCGGGTCACGGACGTCTCCAGATTCAGGATCCGTACGTCCGGGGCGGCGGCCGCCAGCACGGCGAGGGCCTCGCCCCACGGCCACTCGGGTGGAACCGGGGCGGGAATCGGGCCGCACGCCGCCTCCGCCAGCTCGACGTAGGACCGGGCGTCGCGGACCCAGGGCTCCCGCAGGGCCGGATCGCCGGGGCACGGGAGGATCTGGTCGACGCCGCGGCCGAGCATCACGTCGCCGCACAGGAACAGCGTCACCACGCCGTCGCGCATACCCCCACAGTAGTGGCCGGGCGGCACGCGACCGCCCGGACCCGAAGCGGGCGTGACGCCCGGGGCTGCGCGCGCCCCGAGCAGGCCCGAGGAGCACGCCGCCGGCCGGCCCGCCCCCCGGCGGTCAGGCGTGGTCGACGAGTTGCGCGACTCCACGCACGCGTGCGCAGTTGGCGCAGCAGAAGAAGCGCCCGTCGGCCTGAAGACCGTGCCCGAGGATGCGGCAGTCGCAGTTGTCGCAGGTCGGGGCGATCCGCTGGGCCGCGCACTCGAGGCTGTCGAAGATGTGGACGGCGCCTTGCGCGCGCACCTCGAACGCCAACTCGTAGTCGTTGTTGCAGACCTCGCACACTGCCATGAGCCTTCACTCCTCGCTGTGCCGGACCGGTGCCTCGGCGTCGGATCGGGTCGCGGGTCCCGAAGACCGGGTCGCGTGTCCCGAGCCGTATTCCACCAATGGCACCGGCCGGACCGGCCGACGCGGCACAACCACCCCGACGGACCCACACCCGTGTCCCTAGCGCAGACCGCTTCTCAGTACGCGGTCGAGCGCTGCCCGGCCGGCGGGTCCCCATGTCGGCTTGCCGCCGGGAAGGCCCCGGTCTCCGCTCTGGCCCATCGCCATGAGGAACAGGCTCTTCAGCGCGGCCAGCCCGCGGGCGCGCCGGATCGTCGCCTCGTCCGCACGCCCGTACACGTCGAAGAAGCGCGCGGCGGCGCCCGCGGGAAGGACGACCCAGGCGGCCGCGAGGTCCCACGCCGGATCGCCGGCGAACACGGCACCGAAGTCGATCACGCCGCAGAGTGTCCCGTCCGAGACGACGACGTTCGCGGGATGCAGGTCGCCGTGCACCCAGACCGGCAGGCCCTGCCACTCGGGCGCGGCGACGGCGTCGTCCCACACGGCCCGGACGTCGTCGGCGAGGTCGTCGGGGACGACGGCGTCGAAGAAGTGGTCGAAGCCGTCCGTGCACTTCTTGGGGTGGTCGCCGCGGTCCTCGCTGATCGGCGCCTCTTCGGGCGCCTCCACGTGGAGTGCCTTGAGGAAGCCCGCCAGTGTGTCGGCCGCGTGGTCGCCGCGGCTGATGGAGGTGTGGTCCAGTGGCTCGCCGGGGACCCACGTCATGATGGTCCAGGGCTTCGGGAAACGCGTGGACGGTTCACCTGTCCGGACGGGGGTCGGGACGGGAAGCGGCAGGCGCGGGGCAAGGACGGGCAGCCATCGGCACTCCTTGCGCTGGAGGTCCGGGGCTTGTGCTGTGCGCGGCATGCGCACGGCCAACTCGTCCCCGAGGCGCCACTGCTGGTTGTCCCACCCGCCCGCCACCTCGCGGATGGCCAGCCCCGCCAGGTCCGGATGCTGCTCCTGCAACAGGTCACGGACCAGGTCTGCGGTGATCTTGATCTCGGCGTCGGTCATGCGAAGCCACGGTACGGCGCAGGCGCAGGCACGGGTGCCGATTCCGGCTCCGCTCGTGATCCGGCGATTGGTCGCGAGACAGTCGGGCCGAGGATCCCCCTGCCGACCCGCCGGGGTGCGGGTCGGCACCGGGGTGCGGCGGCGTTCCTTCAGGGTCGCTGGACGGTGATGCCCTTGGGGTTGAGGTGGGCGATGTTGCCGCTCTCGGTCCCGTCCGAGGGGTCGATCACGCAGTCGATGAGCGCCGGGGCGCCCGAGGCCAGGGCCTCCCGCAGGGCGGTGGCGACCTCGTCGGGTGTCGTCGCCTGGTAGCCCTTGCCGCCGAACGCCTGGATCATGAGGTCGTGGCGGGCCTTGAGGGCGGTGGGCGCCGGGTCAGCGGAGGTGGAGGCCTCGTCGCCGCGGTAGACGCCGCTGTTGTTGAGGACGACGGTGACGACGGGCAGGTTGTAGCGGCAGACGGCCTCGATCTCCATGCCGCTGAACCCGAAGGCGCTGTCGCCCTCGATGGCGACCACGGGGTCTCCGGTCTCGACGGCGGCGGCGATGGCGTAGCCCATGCCGATGCCCATGACACCCCAGGTACCGCTGTCCAGCCGGTGGCGCGGTGTCCGCATGCCGATCGTGTTCCGCGCGAGGTCGAGCGCGTTGGCACCCTCGTTGACGACGTAGGCACGGGGGTGGTCCCCGAGGACGTCGCGGATCGCCTGGAGCGCGCCGAGGAACTTCATCGGGTGCGCGGTCTTCGCGGCCTGAAGGCGCTTGGCCATCTTGACCGCGTTCTGCGCGGAGCGTGCCGCGAGTTCCTCCCGCCACTCCTGCGCGGCCGGGATCCGGCCGGGCTTGCTCCGCTCGACCAGGGCCTCCATCACCGACGCGACGTCGCCGACGAGCGGGGCCGCGATGGGCTGGTTGCTGTCCATTTCCGTGGCCGCGATGTCCACCTGGATGAACGTGGCGGACGGGTCCCACTGCGGTGCCTCGCCGTGACCGAGCAGCCAGTTCAGGCGCGCGCCGACGAGCATCACGACGTCCGCCCTGCGCAGGGCCAGTGAGCGGGCGGTGGCCGCCGACTGCGGATGGTCGTCGGGCAGCAGGCCCTTGGCCATCGACATGGGCAGATATGGCACGCCGGTCGTCTCGACGAACTCCCGGATCTGGTCGTCCGCCTGCGCGTACGCCGCGCCCTTGCCGAGGACGACCAGGGGCCGCTCCGCGCCGGCGAGCAGGTCGATCGCGCGGTCCACGGCGGCGGGTTCGGGCAGCTGACGCGGAGCGGGGTCGACGACCTCCCACAGCGACGCCGCACCCTGCTCCTTGTCGATGACCTCTCCGAGCACCGCGGCCGGGATGTCCAGATAGACCCCTCCGGGGCGTCCGGAGACCGCGGTGCGGATCGCGCGCGCCACCCCGCGGCCGATGTCCTCGGCCCGGTGGACCCGGTAGGCCGCCTTGACGAAGGGTTTCGCCGCCGCCAGCTGGTCCATCTCCTCGTAGTCGCCCCGCTGGAGGTCCACGAGGTGCCGCTCGCTGGACCCGGAGATCTGGACCATGGGGAAGCAGTTCGTGGTGGCGTTGGCGAGGGCCACGAGTCCGTTGAGGAAGCCAGGGGCGGAGACCGTCAGGCAGATGCCCGGCCTCTTCGTGAGGAACCCGGCCGCCGCCGCCGCGTGTCCGGCGTCGCTCTCGTGGCGGAAGCCGATGTAGCGCATGCCCGATGCCTGTGCGACGCGCGCCAGGTCGGTGATCGGGATGCCGACGACGCCGTAGACGTTCTTGACGCCGTTGCGCCTGAGCGCCTCGATGACCAGGTGGATCCCGTCGGTGAGAGCGGCCGGATCGTCAGCGTCCCCCAGCCCTGTTTCCGGCACGGAAGCGTTGGTCATGGTCGGGATCCTTCCTGGACGTCACGAATGGCTTCTGGAATACTGTATTCAGTATCCCCGAGCTGAGAGGCACTGGCAAGGATTCGCGGGGTGGGGCGTTCCCGGCCCGCGTCCTTCGGGGGCCGTCGTGTGATCGCGCACCGTGGCCGACCGGGCGTCGGTGCGGCGTGTCGCCGCCGCATTGTCAGTGACATGCTGGAAAATGCCGCGGGAAAGAGAGATCAACATCGCCCGAGCTGGGTAAGTGATCTTCAGTCCCAGCCTCGAGGAAGGCCACCGCTGATGCAGTCCATACCCGGCCCGGCCCACGCCGTCGTCCTGCACCACCACAGCCGTGCCGGTGCCGCCCACCTCATCCCCACGGGTGCTGACCTTCTGCGCATCATCTCCGACCCGGGCACGCTGGTGTTCCTCACCGTGCACGCGGGCGGACGTCGCAGGTACAGCTACTGGCAGCCGTTCGACCCCCGCACCGGCCGGGGAAGCTGCTACGTCGCGCTGCCCACCGACCTGTGCGACATGCTGCACTCCAGCGGACGGATCACGCTCGGCGAGCCCCTCGTCGACTCCACCAGGACCACCTACCGCGTCGGCCCCGCGGACACCCCGGCCGCACCGCGCCGCCCACTGCGGAGCGCCCTCGCGGCATGACGGAAGGGGCCGGCGGCACGGCCTGCCGGCCCCTTCGACCGCATCGATTTCGGGCTGCGGTTGGGTGCCTCACCGCCAACCGTGCACGAGCTCGTCAGGGAAAGACCGAGGCGGAATCGCTGGTCGGCGGCTACCACGTGGCCTTCCTGGCCGCCGCCGGATTCACGGTGGCCGCCTTGATCATTGGCGCGGGTCTGCTCAAGGCCGAGTCGTCCGCAGGAGTGGGGCGACAACGCGTGGCGTCTTGGGCGGGCCGTTCCCGTCCGCGCCCAGGGCGGGTGGATCTGTCACCCTTCGAAGGGGAAGCGGGCGAGTGACGCTTCCTGGGCGAAGAACGTCTTGGCGCGCATGGCCGCTCGCTCGTCGGCGCGTACTTGCCCCGGCCGGGAGCCGTTGCCCAGCAGCACGCCGCCGAAGTGCATGCCCATGTAAGCGGCGGTGTGGTGCAGTGTGTGGACCAGCGGCTGGGCGACCACCTCTTCGCGGTGCGCCATCGCCGTCACGCCCCACAGGGTGCGTCCGCGCATCGTCGTCCTGAAGCCCGGGTCCGGGGTGGTCAGCCACTTCGACCAGTAGTCGAAGTAGCGCTTGGCGTACGACGACATCGAGTACCAGTACAACGGGGAGGCGATCACGATGTCGGTGGCGGCGAGTGTCGCCTGCCGCAGCAGTTCCTCGTTCTCCTGCTGCGGCCAGGGCACGTCGGAGTGCCGGGCGTCGACGTAGTCGGCCAAGGGCAGTCGGGCCAGGTCCAGCCAGCGCTGTTCGGTGCCGCTCGGCAGCTGCTCCGCCGCGGCCCGGGCCAGTAGCTCGGTGTTGCCGTCCGGTCGGGCGCCGGCGAGGAGGAAGAGGAACGAACGGGTCACGTGAGCTCCAGTCGTCGCGGTCGATGCCGCCACCCTCAACCTCACCCGGCTCCGCGGTATTTCCGCCGGGGCCACCGCGGCGGACCGCCCATGCCGTGCCCGCCTTGAGCGGGGAGCCAGGGAGGCCTCCGCTCCGGTGACCCGGAGGCAGGCGCGCACGGGACACCGGTCGATGTGAACTGGGTCACAGTCCGTGTGTGTCCTGTGAGTGGTGGTGCGTCGGTAGACTGTAGACGAAAGTCAATCTCACTCCCAGGCTCGGTCGGGCCGCTGATCAGGGGATGGAAGCCATGCTGTCCGCGGGTTTGCCGAGCGGAACCGTACCGAAGCTGGAGCGGCCGGGTCCGCTGCGTGAGCGGGTCTACGAGGCCCTCCTCGAACTCATCATCACCAGAGTGCTCAAGCCCGGTCAGCACCTGGTCGAGACCGAACTCGCCGGGCAGCTCGGCGTCTCCCGCCAGCCCGTGCGCGAGGCGCTCCAGCGGCTCAACACCGAGGGATGGGTCGACCTGCGCCCGGCCCAGGGCGCGTTCGTGCACGAGCCCACCGAGGACGAGGCCGACCAACTGCTCGTCGTACGCGGCCTGCTGGAGGCCGAGGCGGCGCGGCTGGCGGCGGCCGGTGCCGGAGGCGAGGCGCCGGCGCGGTTGCGCGAGCTGTGCGAGGAGGGCGAGCGGGCCCTGGGGGCCGACGACATCGACGCGGTGGTCGCCGCCAACGCGGCCTTCCACGCGTACGTCATGGAACTCGCGGCGAACTCCGTGCTCGCCGAACTGTCCGCGCAGGTGGACCGCCGGATGCGCTGGTTCTACACGCCGATCGCGCGGACCCGCGGCGAGCACTCCTGGCGCGAGCACCGCGAGTTGATCGACGCGATCGAGGCGGGTGACGAGCAGCGCGCGCAGCGGTTGATGCGGGCGCACACGGAGCAGACCCGCGTCACCTACCACGAGCACGCCGGCTCCGAGGAGTGACACCGGGCGGTGCGGACGCGAACTAGTGCCGCGACAGGCAACGTTTGCCCCGTCGCGACGCCCGGCACTCCCCCAAGCTCTTCGAGCAGGGGGGACCCCCACTCGCCGCACCGGCCGAAAGCCCGAGTACATCCAGTACGAGGACTTCCGGCCGGCACTCCCCCAAGCTCTTCGAGCAGGGGGGACCCCCAGAGCACGCACCGGACGCCGCTCCTTGACGGGCAAACGTTGCCCGCCGCGGCACTAAGGCGTGTCTGACAAATGATCACCTGGCTGGTTCTCTGAGCCAGAGGATCAGGGAGGCCAGGATGATTCCGGCTCGGTAGCGGTCGGCGAGTTTGTCGAAGCGGGTCGCGATCGCGCGGAACTGCTTGAGGTGGGCAAAGCATCGTTCGACCACGTTGCGATCGCGATAGATCTCTTTGTCGAAGGCAGGCGGGCGGCCTCCCAGGCGTCCACGCCGTCGGCGGTTGGCCGCCTGGTCGCGGCGCTCGGGGATCGTGGCGGCAATGCCCCGGCGCCGCAGCAGGTGACGGATTGCCCGGCTGGAGTAGGCCTTGTCGCCCAGCACCCGCTCCGGTGTCGTGCGCGGGCGGCCCGTGGCGGAGCGCGGGACGCGGATCCCGTCGAGGACCTGGCCGAACGCGGTGGCGTCGTTGATGTTGCCCGGGGTGAGCACGATCGACAGAGGCAGGCCGCGGCCGTCGACGGCGAGGTGGACCTTGGTGGTCAGTCCGCCGCGGGACCGGCCGAGGGCCTGGCGCGTCTGAGAGCGGCCCGGATCTTCCAGTTCGTCCCCGTCTGTGGCCCCTTTTTGCGGGCGCCGGCTGCGTGCTGGTGGGCCCGGTTGATCGTGGAGTCGACGGCGACGGTCCACTCGACTTGGCCTACCGAGTCGTCGCGGACCCAGACGTGTTCCAGCAGCGTCGTCCACGTGCCGTCCGCCTCCCAGCGGGCGAACCGCTCGTAAACGGTCTGCCACGGCCCGTACCGCTCCGGGAGATCGCGCCACGGAGCCCCGGTCCGCAGCCGCCACGGCACGCCGTTGACCACCTGCCGGTGATCACGCCACGGACGGCCACGCCCGTCCACCTGCGGCAACAGGGGCTCTATCCGCTCCCACACCGCGTCCGTCAACTCGCCTCGACCTGCCACAAGATCAATTATCGGACGGACCCTGGGATCCCCGGGTCGAGCGTCCTTGTCAGTGGCCACGCCTACGGTTCTCCCATGTGTGTTCAACGGCCGTCGCACCCGAAGGGAACTCCGATGCGTGAGGCAGGAGACGTACGGGAGGCGTGGGCCCGGGTGGCCACATGGCTCAAGCGGAACGACCCCGGGGTCTTCGCCGCCCTCGGCGGTCCCGGAAGCCCGGAGGCCATCAGGCGGGCCGAACAGCGCATGGGGCTGGAACTGCCGGCGGATCTGTGGCAGTGGCTCCTGGCGAACGACGTGGACGCCGACGAGCGCACCGATCCCCGGGAAACCCTGGTGGAACGGGGGTGCGACGTGCCCGTTCCCGGTGGGCACCTCCTGCTCGGCCTGGAGGACATTCAGCGGGTTTACCTCCACCAGCTGGACATGGAGCGGATGGAACCGTCCGAAGACCCCGACTGCCCGCTCTGGCGCCAGGAGTGGCTGCCGATTGCCGCCGAGCGCGACGGCCTCTACGGGACGTTCCTGGACACGGCCGAGGGGACGATCGGAACGTGGGCCGAGGCGTGCGTGCCGGAGGAAGGGGTGTACGCCTCGCTGTCCGCCTTCTTTCATCAGGCGGCGGACCTGCTGGAGGGAGTCTCCACCGGGGACTGGAGCGGCCCCGGCGCGCCCGCGCGGCCCCTCAAGCGCGACGAGCCCCGGCCGGAGGACGAGGCGGTACGCCGCTGGGCCCGCGCCCACGGCATGGTCGTGAACGACCGCGGGCGGGTCCCCTCGAGCATCCGTGAGGCGTACGAGGTCTCACGGAGGTGACCACCGGATCCGGCCGCCGTCAACGGCCGTCGGCACGGCCCGTGACGGCGACGGTGGCGCCCAGCCCGATGATGGCCGGGGCCCTCCCGCAGGCCCGGGGCATTGCCGCCACGATCCCCGAGCGCCGCGACCAGGCGGCCAACCGCCGACGGCGTGGACGCCTGGGAGGCCGCCCGCCTGCCTTCGACAAAGAGATCTATCGCGATCGCAACGTGGTCGAACGATGCTTTGCCCACCTCAAGCAGTTCCGCGCGATCGCGACCCGCTTCGACAAACTCGCCGACCGCTACCGAGCCGGAATCATCCTGGCCTCCCTGATCCTCTGGCTCAGAGAACCAGCCAGGTGATCATTTGTCAGACACGCCTTAGGAGCCCGCATCGCCCGGCGGCAACGGTCAGGGGGCGCCACCGTGAAGGGGGCGCCCCCTGACCGTGGAAAGCCCCGTCGAAGGCCTGTCGAGAGGCCGTCGGGTCAACCCGCGGACCGCCGTGCGATCACCCGTCGGCCGGAAGCAGTCCGGCGGCCCTGGCCCAGCGGTACTTGGCGCCCAGAGCGGCCACCGGCTGTTCGGTGGTGTAGGGGTAGGCGACGACGCCGTGTTCGAAGAGGTGGGCGCTGGCCGCCTCCACTTCGGTGTCCCCGGCGAGTGAGGCCACCACCGGCTTGTGGATCCCCTTGGCCCGTGCCTCGGCGACCACGCGCGCGGTCAGTTCGGCGAAGACCATCGGCGGCGTGACGATGGTGTGCCAGTAACCGAGGATCAGGGCGTGCACCCGCGGGTCCTCCAGGCCGAGGCGGATCGTCGCCTCGTAGGTGGAGGGCGGCTCGCCGCCGGTGATGTCGATCGGGTTCCCGGCCGCGCCGAACGGCGGGATGTAGCGCATGAACGCCTCGTCGAGGTCGTCCGGGATCTCCATCAGCTTCAGCCCGTTGTCCACGCAGGCGTCGGAGAGCAGCACGCCGGAGCCGCCCGCGCCGGTGATGATGACGACGTTCTCCCCCTGCGGGGTGGGCAGGACGGGCAGCGTCCGCGCGTACTCGAGCATCTCGTTCAGGCCCGGCGCGCGGATGACGCCGGCCTGCCGCAGGATGTCGTCGTAGACGGCGTCGTCGCCCGCCAGGGCCCCGGTGTGGGAGCCGGCGGCCTTCGCCCCGGCCGAGGTGCGCCCGGCCTTGAGCACCACGATCGGCTTCTTCGGCACGGTCTCGCGGGCGGCCTCGACGAACGCCCTGCCGTCCTTGAGGTCCTCCAGGTGCATCGCGATGCACTTGGTGTTCGAGTCCTCGCCGAAGTAGGTGAGCAGGTCGTCCTCGTCGATGTCCGACTTGTTGCCGAGACCCACGATCGCGGAGACACCGGTCTTGGTGGTGCGGGCGAAGCCGAGGATCGCCATGCCGATGCCGCCGGACTGGGAGGTCAGCGCGACCGGGCCCTTGACGTCGTACGGCGTGCAGAACGTGGCGCACAGGTCCTGCCACGGCGAGTAGTAGCCGTAGATGTTCGGTCCCAGCAGCCGTACGCCGTGCTCCCGGGCGATGGCGACGATCCGCTCCTGGAGTTCGTGCTCGCCGGTCTCGGCGAACCCGGACGGAATCAGGACGGCGTTGGGGATGCCCTTGGCGCCGACCTCCTCCAGCGCGGCGGGCACGAACTTCGCCGGGATCGCGAAGACGGCCACGTCCACCTCGCCCGGGATGTCCAGGACGGAGGCCTGGGCCTTGCGGCCCGCGATCTCGTCGGCCTTCGGGTTGACCGGGTGGATGTCGCCCGCGAACCCGCCGTCGACGAGGTTGCGCATCACCGAGTTGCCGATGTTGCCGACCTCGGCGGACGCGCCGATCACCGCCACCGACCGCGGCTGCATCAGCCGTGTCATCGCCGTCAGGATCTCCTTACGGCTGTAACCGGGCCGCGGGGCCGGCGCGTTCTCGGCGAGGATCACGCGGATGTCGGCCGCGAGCGCCCCCTCGGGCGTGGCGATCACCGGGTTGAGGTCCACCTCGGCGATCTCCGGGAAGTCCGTGACCAGTTGGGAGACCCTGCGGATCTGCTCGGCCAGCGCCCGGCGGTCCACCGCGGCCGCGCCGCGCACGCCGCGCAGGATCTCGGCCGCCCCGATCGAGTCCAGCATGGAGGCGGCCTCGTCCTCGGCGACCGGCGCCAGCCGGAAGGTGACGTCCTTGAGCACCTCGACCAGCACCCCGCCCAGGCCGAAGGCGACGACCTTGCCGAAGGTGGGGTCGGTGACCGCCCCGATGATGACCTCCTGGCCCGGCGGCAGCATCTGCTGCACCTGCACACCGGTGATCCGGGCCTTCGGGTCGTACGCCTTGGCGTTGCGGACGATCCGCTCGAACGCCGCACGCACCTCCTGCGCCGTGTGCAGACCGACGACCACCCCGCCGGCGTCGGTCTTGTGGAGGATGTCGGGGGAGACGATCTTCAGGACGACCGGCCCGTCGAAGGCGCCGGCGTGGGCCACCGCCTCGTCCGCGTCGTGAGCCAGGGCCTCGCCGGGGGGGCGATGCCGTACGCGTCGGCGATCCGCTTGCCCTCGGGCGCGGTCAGGGCGCTGCGGCCCTCGGCACGCACGGCGGCGAGCGCCTTCGCCACGGTGTCGCGGTCGGCTGAGGCATGGTTCAGGGGCATCGCTCAGATCACTCCGTTCGCCTTGAGGAGCTTCAGTTCCTCGTCGTCGAGGCCCAGTTCGCCGGCGTAGACCTCTTGGTTGTGCTCGCCGAGCAGCGGGGAGCCGGTGATGGTGACGGGGGAGTCGGACAGCTTCAGCGGCGAGCCGACGGTCCTGAAGGTGCCGCGCTCGGGGTGCTCGACCGGGACGATCATCTCGTTGGCGGCGAGCGACTCGTCCTCGATGATCTCCTTGGTGGACAGGACCGGGCCGCACGGGATGCCGTGGCTGTTGAGGGCCTCCAGCACCTCCCACTTGGGCAGGGTGCTGCTCCACTCCTCGATCAGCTGGAACATCTTGTCCAGCTTCGGCAGCCGGGCCTCGGGGCTGGCCCACTCGGGGTCCTCGGCCAGCTCGGGGCGGTTGATCAGCTCGGTGATGGGCTTCCAGCCGGGCGGCTGCACCACGATGTACACGTAGTCGTTGGGGCCGCCCGGCGCGCACTTGACCGCCCAGCCGGGCTGGCCGCCGCCGGAGGCGTTCCCCGAGCGCGGCACGTCCTCGCCGAAGTCCTCGTTCGGGTACTCGGCGAGCGGGCCGTGCGCCAGGCGCTGCTGGTCGCGCAGTTTCACCCGGCAGAGGTTGAGCACCGCGTGCTGCATGGCCACGTTGACCCGCTGGCCCCGCCCGGTGCGTTCGCGCTGGAGGAGCGCCGCGAGGACGCCGGCCACCAGGTGGACCCCGGTTCCCGAGTCGCCGATCTGCGCGCCGGTGGCCGTCGGCGGCCCGTCCTCGAAGCCCGTGGTCGCCATCGAGCCGCCCGTGGCCTGGGCGACGACCTCGTACGCCTTGAAGGTGGTGTACGGGCCCTCGCCGAACCCCTTGATGGAGGCGTAGACGATCCGTGGGTTGATCTCCTGGATGCGGTCCCAGGTGAAGCCCATCCGGTCCACGGCGCCCGGTCCGAAGTTCTCGACCATCACGTCGGAGCGGCGGATCAGCTCGGTGAGGAGTTCCTTGCCGCGGTCGGTCTTGGTGTTGAGGGTGATGCTCCGCTTGTTGCAGTTGAGCATCGTGAAGTAGAGGGAGTCGGCGTCGGGGAGGTCTCGCAGCTGCCTGCGGGTGATGTCGCCGGTCGGCGCCTCCAGCTTGACGACGTCCGCACCGAGCCAGGCGAGCAACTGGGTGGCGGAGGGGCCTGACTGGACGTGTGTCATGTCGAGGACGCGCACGCCCTCAAGAGCCCTGGTCATGGGGATCACCTCACTTGTACACGGATGGGTGCGTCTGGCCGTACGAACATCTCCTGCATACAGGCAACGAATACTGTATGCAATCATCGGCCGATCGGGTGGCGCCTGTCCAGTCGCCTGCGCGTGATTTCGCCCGGGCCGCGGATTCGCGCACTCGGGGGTGGTCGACCCCTCCGGCCGAGAGCATACTGTATGCAATCTGCGTGGGAAGTGACTTCAAGGGGCCGCCCCATGTCGTACCGCACCGCTCTTACCCGCGTCATGAGCAGCGTCGTCGAGCCCGGGGCCGAACGGGTCCGCACGCACGGCGCGTTCCCCCGGGCCTCGGTTGCCGCGCTGGGGCGCTGCGGGCTGCTGGCGCTCACCGTCTCCGCCGACCTCGGCGGCCAGGGCCTCGGCCTGGCGGAGGCCGCCGAGGTGGTGGCCGAGGTGTCCCGGGCCTGCCCGGCCACCGGTGCCGTGCTCAGGTCCCACTACGCGGCCGTCGCGGTCATCGAGGCCCACGGCATCCACTGGGTGCGCCGGAGGATCGCCACCGGGCACCACCTGAGCACCCTCGCCCTGGCGGAGGCCGTCGAGTCCGGTGGGCGCGGCACGCCCTCCGGCCCGCCCTCGACGGCGACGCGCACGGGGGACGTGGTGGCGCTGCGCGCCCGGAAGCGCCACGTGGCCGCGGCGGGGGAGGTCGACAGCTACGTGTGGTCCTCGCGTCCGGCCGACGGGTGCGACGGGTGCGACGGGCTGACCCTCTGGCTGGCGCCGGCCGACGCCCCCGGGCTGTTCGCGCCCGCACGGCCGGACGGGGAGGGCCCGCGCGGCAGCGCCTCGTCCACGGTCCGCGCCGACCCCGTCCTGGTGCCGGCGGGCGCGATGCTCGGGCTGAGCGGCGCCGGGATCAACACCATGCTGGACACGGTGCTGCCGTGGCTGGCCGCACTGCCGGCCCCGGGTGCGGCGGTCGCCCGGCCGATCGGGGTCGAGGTGCACGCATAGCCACCGGCTCGGGGTGTCCAGCGCTGTCTCGTGGGGTCTGGAACGGAACGCTCCATGATCCTGAACACTGTATACAAACTGCAAGTAGGCGATTATGCTGCGGAGTTGTCCGTGCCCTGCCGCGTCGGTTCGGTACGGGGGGCCGAGGTGATCGACCGGATCGTGGCGGGCGAGGACCGCGACGGCAACCTCGCCCTGATCGGCGCGAACGACGTCACCAACCCGGCCGCCCGCTCGAACCCCAGCTCGTCTACGGGATGCCGATCCTCAACGTGGACCACGCCAGGTCGGTCATCGTGCTCAAGCGCTCGATGAACCCCGGGTTCGCCGGCATTGAGAACGAGCTGTACTTCGACGCCAGGACGTCGATGCTCTTCGGCGACGCGAAGTCCTCCGTCGCCGAGATCACCGAGGAACTCAAGGCCCTGTGACGGGGGCGGCCGGTCATGGCGATCGGCTGGGTCTTCGCCTCCTTCCTCCAGGGCATCACCGGTTTCGGCGTGCCCATCGCGGTGTGCGCCCCGCTGCTGGTCGGCATCGGTGCCCGTCCGCTCCACGCGGTGGTGATCGCTCACCCACCGGATGGCGGCCCTGTCGGTCGCCGGACTCACCGTCTTCGCCACGAGCATGCTGATCCCGCCCGCGCTGCGGTACGTCTCCCGTCCGCGGGCCTGAGACCACCCGGCACCCGGAGCGGCTCCGTGGGGCGGGTCGCGGCGTACGCGCGCGAACCCGCCCACGGGGCAACCGAACCGAGGTCAGACGCCGACGTACGTCGCGAGGTGCTGTGCGGTGAGGGTGGAGCGGGCGGCGACGAGGTCGGCCGGCGTGCCCTCGAAGACGACCCGGCCGCCGTCGTGGCCGGCACCGGGACCGAGGTCGATGATCCAGTCGGCGTGCGCCATGACCGCCTGGTGGTGCTCGACGACGATGACCGACTTGCCGGAGTCGACGAGCCGATCGAGCAGGCCGAGCAGGTGCTCGACATCGGCGAGGTGCAGACCGGCGGTCGGCTCGTCGAGGACGTAGACGCCGCCCTTCTCGGCCATGTGGGTGGCCAGCTTGAGCCGCTGCCGCTCGCCGCCGGACAGGGTGGTGAGCGGCTGTCCCAGGGTGAGGTAGCCGAGCCCGACGTCGGCGAGCCGGCCGAGGACGCGGTGCGCGGCCGGTGTGCGGGCCTCCCCGGCGCCGAAGAACTCCTCGGCCTCCGCCACCGGCATCGCCAGCACCTCGCTGATGTCACGGCCGGCGAGGTGGTACTCGAGGACCGACGCGTCGAACCGCTTCCCCTCGCACTCCTCGCACGTGGTGGCCACGCCGGCCATCATCGCCAGGTCGGTGTAGATGACGCCGGCGCCGTTGCACGTGGGGCAGGCGCCCTCGGAGTTGGCGCTGAACAGCGCCGGCTTCACCCCGTTGGCCTTGGCGAAGGCCTTGCGGATCGGTTCGAGCAGCCCGGTGTACGTCGCCGGGTTGCTGCGCCGGGAGCCGCGGATCGAGCCCTGGTCGACCGACACCACACCGGCGCCGGCCGGGATCGACCCGTGCACGAGCGAGCTCTTGCCGGAACCGGCGACACCGGTGACGACGACGAGCGTCCCCAGCGGTATGTCGACGTCGACGCCGCGCAGGTTGTGCGCGTCGGCGCCACGGATCTCCAGCGTGCCGGTGGGCGTGCGCACCGTCTTCTTGAGGGAGGCCCGGTCGTCGAGGTGGCGGCCGGTGAGGGTGCCACTGGCCCGCAGACCGTCGACGCTGCCCTCGAAGCAGACGGCGCCGCCCGCCGTACCGGCACCGGGACCGAGGTCGACGACGTGGTCGGCGATCGCGATGGTCTCCGGCTTGTGCTCCACCACGAGCACGGTGTTGCCCTTGTCCCGCAGCCGCAGCAGCAGGCCGTTCATCCGCTGGATGTCGTGCGGGTGCAGGCCGGTGGTGGGCTCGTCGAAGACGTAGGTGACGTCGGTGAGCGAGGAGCCGAGGTGGCGGATCATCTTCACGCGCTGCGCCTCGCCGCCCGACAGCGTGCCCGACGGGCGGTCGAGCGAGAGGTAGCCGAGGCCGATCTCCACGAACGAGTCGAGGGTCTGCTGCAACGTGGCGAGCAGCGGCGCCATCGAGGGCTCGTCCAGGCCGCGGACCCATGCGGCCAGGTCGCTGATCTGCATCGCGCAGGCGTCCGCGATGCTGGTCCCGCCGATCCGCGACGACCGTGCCGCCTCGCTGAGCCGGGTGCCCCCGCACTCGGGGCAGTCGGTGAAGGTGATCGCCCGGTCCACGAACTCCCGGATGTGCGGCTGCATCGCCTCCCGGTCCTTGGAGAGCATCGACTTCTGGATCCTCGGGATCAGACCCTCGTAGGTCATGTTGATGCCCGCGATCTTCATCCTGGTCGGCTCGCGGTGCAGGAAGTCCTGCAGTTCCTGCTTGGTGTACTCGCGGATCGGCTTGTCCGCGTCGAAGAAGCCGGACTCGCTGTAGAGCCGGTAGTTCCAGCCGCCCGGCTTGTAGCCGGGGATGGTCAGCGCGCCCTCGGTGAGCGACTTGGAGTCGTCGTAGAGCTGGGTGAGATCGATGTCGGAGACCGTGCCCCGGCCCTCGCAGCGCGGGCACATGCCGCCGGTGATGCTGAAGCTGCGCCGCTCCTTCACGGTCTTCCCGGCGCGTTCCACGGTGACCGCGCCCGCCCCGCTGATCGAGGGCACGTTGAAGGAGAACGCCTTGGGCGAGCCGATGTGCGGCTGCCCGAGCCGGCTGAAGAGGATGCGCAGCATCGCGTTGGCGTCGGTGGCGGTGCCGACCGTGGAGCGGGGGTCGCCGCCCATCCGCTGCTGGTCGACGATGATCGCGGTCGTCAGCCCGTCGAGGACGTCGACCTCGGGCCGGGCCAGCGTCGGCATGAAGCCCTGCACGAAGGCGCTGTAGGTCTCGTTGATCAGCCGCTGGGACTCGGCGGCGATCGTGTCGAACACCAGTGAGCTCTTGCCCGAGCCGGAGACTCCGGTGAACACCGTCAGACGCCGCTTCGGGATCTCGATGCTGACGTCCTTGAGGTTGTTCTCGCGCGCGCCGTGCACGCGGATCAGATCGTGGCTGTCCGCAGCGTGCGGCTCGGGCGACGGGGTGTCCGCCTTCGTGGCCTTGCTCATCGTGTCTCCATCTGTGAGGCTGGGCCGCCTTCGCGGCGACGGTGGATGTCCGCCTGAGCGGCGGTGCCGGGCCGGCGGGACGTGCGTCCTGCCGACGCCCACCGGGTCGCGCTCCGCGCGAGAACCAAGGCATTATCCACGCATTTCGCCCCCGCGCACCCGCCCAGCCGGGAAGTCGGCGCATCCGCGCAGCTCATCCCCGTGATCGCCGACGGCTCGCCCCACGCTACCGACAGCCCGGCGCCCGGCGCTTCTCCATTCCTGACCCGTCCGGCCGGGCGTCCGGTTCCTGACCCGGCCGGTCGGGCACCCGCAGCGGGTGCCCGACCGGCCCCTTTCCCGGTTACAGGTAGGGGCGGGTGATCAGCTCGATCCCGTGACCGGCGGGGTCCTTGAAGTAGACCCCTCGGCCGCCGTGCTCGTGGTTGATCTCGCCGGGGCACTGCAGGTGCGGATCGGCCCAGTGCTCGATGCCGCGGTCGCACAGCCGCTGATACGCCCGGTCGAACAGGTCGTCGTCGACCAGGAACGCGTAGTGCTGCATCTGGATCTCGACCGGCGGCTCCGCGAACTGGAGCAGCACGCCGTCGGCGAGCCGGATGTTGGTGAACGGGCCCCAGGACGGCGCCGCCCCCACTTCGAGCAGCTCTCGGAAGAAGCGGGCCGACTCCTCGCGGTCCTTGGAGGCGATGATGGTGTGGTTGAACGTGGCTGTCATTCGCTGACCTGACTGTGGTTCGGCATGGAAACGGATTCGTCGTGCTGCCGAGCACGGGAAGGTCCGCGTGCCGAACCCAGGGGGTGCCTGCTGCGCACCCGCGGTGCGATCAGCCCACCACCGGGTGGCCCATCCGTGAGTGGCGTATCGCCGGTCCGGTGTTCACATCGGGTGACCCTACTCGATCCGGCTTCCGTGCGGGTGGCTCACGCGGAATGCGGGGCCGGGCCGAGCCACGCGAGGGCCGCGGTGGTCAGCGCCGTGACGCCGTTGGTGAGGGTGGGCCGCATGACGGGCGCGAAGAACGGCGAGTGGTTCTGCGGGATGTCACGGCTCGTGGTGCCCGCAGCCTCCGCCCGGGCGTAGACGCCGGGATCGACGCCGCCGAGCAGCCAGTAGCAGACCGGCACGTTCGCGCTGGTGCCGAGGATGCCGACGTCCTCACTGCCGGAGGAGGCGCCTGGGTCGCTAAGTCTGTCCTGGCCGATCACGTCACCGACGGCGGCCATGGTGCGGGCGCACGCCTCCTCGTCGTTGACCATCAGGGGGAAGGTGTGCAGCGTGCTGATCTCGGGATCCTGCTGCGCCCCGGCGGCCGCCGCCTCGCCGCGGACGATGCGCTCCACCGCGCCCAGGACGGTCCGGCGGACCTGCGGGGTGTAGGTGCGGATGTTGAGCTGGAGCCGGGCCTCGTCCGGGATGATGTTGTCCTTGGTGCCGGCCTGCAGGGCGCCGACGGTGACCACGGCCCGGTCCGCGGAGGAGATCTCGCGGGAGACCACGGTCTGCAACCGCATCACGGTGGAGGCCGCCATCACCACCGGGTCGATCGCCGCCTCCGGCATGGACGCGTGGGCTCCGCGCCCGAACATGCGCACCTCCAGCGCGTCGGTGGCGGCGAAGGCGAGACCGGGATGGCAGGCGACGGTGCCGGCCGGGAGCGACATCACGTGCTGGCCGAGGACGACGTCGGGGGTGCCGAACCGGGCGTACAGGTCGTCGTCGACCATGGCCTGGGCGCCCTGGCCCAGCTCCTCGGCCGGCTGGAACACGGCCAGCACGGTGCCCGACCACCGGTCGCGGGCGCCCGCCAGGAGCGCCAGGGTGCCCAACAGGCAGGTGACGTGCACGTCGTGGCCGCAGGCGTGCATGACGCCCTCGTTCGTCGACGCGTACGGCAGTCCGGTCCGCTCGGTGACGGGCAGCGCGTCGAAGTCGGCGCGCAGCAGCACGGTCGGGCCCCGGCCGTTCACCAGCCTGGCCACGACGCCGGTGCGCCCGACGCCCTCGGTGACCTCGTACCCGAGGTCCCGTGCGCGGCGGGAGACCGCGGCGGCCGTGCGGTGCTCCTCGAAGGACAGCTCGGGGTGGGCGTGCAGGTCCTGGTAGAGCGCTTCGAGGTCCTCGGTGAGGGCGGTGTCCAGACCGGCCAGGACCTGCCGGGTCGCGTCGTGTGCGGTCATCGTGATGCCCCTTCGGCCGGCGGAGGCCGACACCTCCGACGTAACCACATGCCCGGGGGCGCGGCAGCCCGGTCGGCGCCACGCCAGGCTGCTTGAAAGTTGAAGCACTGGCACCATCCGGGTTAGCTTGAAGATTCAAGTGAACCGGGGTCCCGTCGCCCAGCGCCGTCGGACCCCGCCGCCCGACCCGCGAGGAGCCCCCACCTTGACCACTCCTGACGCCGCCCTGTCCCGCCCCGCCGCCGCGCCGGAAGAGGCCTCGGCGGCCCCCGTCCATGCCTACGACGCCGGCCTGCTCGTCCTGCGCCTCGCGCTCGGTCTGACCATGGCCGCGCACGGCACCCAGAAGCTGTTCGGCTGGTTCGGCGGAGGTGGTGTCGACGGCACCGGGCAGTTCTTCGCCGCTTCCGGCTACCCCTCACCCAGGGCGTTCGCCGTCGTGGCCGGGCTCAGTGAGACCCTCGGCGGGCTCGGTCTCGTGCTCGGCCTGCTCACCCCGCTCGCCGCCGCGGCCGTAGCCGGCACGCTGGTCAACGCGATCTCCGTCAAGTGGGGTGGCGGCTTCTTCGCCCCGCAGGGCGTCGAGTACGAGCTTCTCATCGCCCTGTCCGCAGTGGCGCTCGCCCTCACCGGGCCCGGCCGGATCGCCGTGGACCGCCTGCTGCCCGGGCTGCGCTCGCACCGCGTCACCCACGGTGTCGCCGCGCTCGCGCTCGGCGCCGTCGTGGCCGGCGTCACCCTGCTGCTGCGTCACTGACGCCGGGCTCCGGACGGCAGGCCGTGCCCGGTCTGTCGCCCGGCCCGCCGTCCGACCTGTGGATCTCATTTGACATTAGAGAGTCTTATAGAAGATAAAGGTGACGCTTTGGCCATCAATTCACGCGGCGTGACATCTGCGGCGTGATGCCGACGAACGCTGCGCGAATGAGTCCTGACATGTCCCACCCCCTCACCGACCAGCCCACTGCCGACCCCGCGGGGGAGTGGGACGCATGGCGGTCCGAGCGCCATCGGGCCCTCACCTCGCCGACGGGCAACCTCGCCCTCGTCGAGACCCGCTGGCTGCCGGCTGGTGAACGCCCGGACGCCGAGGCCGCGCGTGCCGGGCAGCCGCACACGGTGACCGTCACCACGCTCCAGCGCACCGACCTCGTCACCGGCGAGCCCGAGCACGGCCTGCGGTTCTGGGACGCCGACTCGGACGCCATCCGCCACTTCGAGCGGGTCGACGTGTTCCCCTACGACCCGGCCTGGGTGCTCGAGGCGACCTACACGCCCGTGCCCGGCGCCCGGCGCGTGCCCTTCGAGCACATCCGGGACAACGGCGGCACCCGCGACCTCGTCGTCCCCGGCGACATCACGCTCACCGTCGACGGCCGCGCCCACACCCTCAGCGCCTTCGACGACGACGGCACCCTGCTGCTCGTCTTCGGCGACCCCACCAACGGCGACACCACCTACGGCGCCGGCCGCTTCCTCTTCGTCCAGCGCACCGAGGACGACGACCGCGTCCTGCTCGACTTCAACCGTGCCTTCGTGCCGCCCTGCGGATTCTCCGATCAGTACAACTGTCCGATGCCGCCGCGGCAGAACCGTTTCCACCTGCCCGTCGAGGCCGGTGAGAAGCTCCCCGTCTTCCGCGGCGGCTTCCCCGCCCAGCACTGATCGCCCCGCAGCCTCCCGCACCACAGCACGAAAGCGCCCTCACCCATGAGCATCAAGAAGACGTCCCTGTACGCCACCGTCACCGCGGCCGCCCTCGCCCTCACCCTGACCGCCTGCGGCGGCTCCGGCTCCGGCGGCAGCGCCTCGGGCGGCGCCTGGAACAAGGACGCCACCGTCAACATCGGCTCGCTCTACGAGCCGCAGAACCTCGACAACACCGCGGGCGGCGGCCAGGGCGTGACCGAGGCGCTCAACGGCAACGTCTACGAGGGGCTGTTCAAGCTCACCGACGACGGCAAGGTCGAGAAGCTCCTCGCCCAGGACTACAAGGTCAGCGGTGACGGACTCACCTACACCTTCACCCTGCGCGACGGCGTGAAGTTCCACAGCGGCAAGGCGCTCACCAGCGAAGACGTCAAGTACAGCCTGGAGAAGGTCATCGCGGACGACTCCCAGTCCGCCCGCAAGGCCAACCTCGAGGTCATCAAGGACATCGCCACCCCCGACGCGCGGACCGTCAAGGTCACCCTGTCGAAGAAGTCGATCTCCTTCGTCTACAACCTCTCCTACGTCTGGATCATCAACTCCCAGGCCAAGAACCTGAAGACGACCGAGGACGGCACCGGCCCCTACCAGCTCGACAAGTGGACCCGCGGCTCCGCCCTTAGCCTGGACCGGTTCCCCGGCTACTGGGGCAAGGCAGCCGGCAACAAGAAGGTCGTCTTCCACTACTACAAGGACGCGACCGCGCTGAACAACGCGCTGCTGACCAACGCCGTCGACGTAGTCACCAGCGAGCAGTCGCCCGACGCCCTGGACCAGTTCAAGAGCAACCAGAACTACAAGGTCAACGACGGCGACTCCACCACCAAGCTGCTGCTCGCCTTCAACGACAAGGCCAAGCCGTTCACCGACGTCAAGGTGCGCCAGGCCGTGTCCTCCGCCATAGACGACAAGAAGCTCCTCGAGTCCGTCTGGGGCGGCTACGGCAAGCTCATCGGCTCGATGGTGCCGCCCACCGACCCCTGGTACGAGGACCTCACCAAGGTCAACGCCTACGACCCGGCGCGCGCCAAGAAGCTGCTCGCCGAGGCCGGCTACGCCAAGGGCTTCAGCTTCACCCTCGACACCCCGAACTACGACCCGCACCCCACCGCCGCGACCTTCATCAAGTCCGAACTCGCCAAGGTCGGCGTCACCGTCAGGATCAACACGATCACGCCGGACGAGTGGTACACGAAGGTCTACAAGAACCACGACTTCACGGCCACGCTCCAGGAGCACGTCAACGACCGCGACCTCGTCTGGTACGGCAACCCCGACTTCTACTGGGGCTACGACAACAAGCAGGTCACCCAGTGGGTGAACCAGGCCGAAGAGGCCCCCACCGCCGCCGAGCAGACCGAGCTGCTGAAGAAGGTCAACCGCAAGACCGCCGAGGACGCGGCCAGCGACTGGCTGTACCTGTACCCGCAGATCGTCGTCGCCAGCAGCAAGCTGTCCGGCTACCCGCTCAACGGCCTCAACTCGCAGTTCTACGCCTACGACATCAAGAAGAAGGGCTGATGGCCCGCTATCTCCTGCGCCGCTTCGCCTTCCTCCTGGTGTCGCTGGCCCTGGCGAGCGTGGTGCTGTTCGTCCTGCTGCGCATGCTGCCCGGCGACCCGGCCAACGCACTCACCGCGGTGGGTGCGAGCCCGGAGCAGATCGCCGCGGCACGGCACTCCATCGGGTCCGACAAGCCGCTGCCCGAGCAGTTCGTCCACTGGCTCGGGCAGTTGGCGAGCGGCGACCTCGGCACCTCCTTCGTCAGCTCGCTGCCGGTCGGGCCCGAGGTCGCCTCCCGGCTGAGCGTCACCGTGCCGCTGACCCTGGCCGCGTTCACCCTCGCCGTCGTCCTCGCCGTGCCCGCCGGGTTCGTCGCGGCGCACAAGCGGCACACCTGGTACGGCGCGCTGCTCAGCGGTGTGTCCCAACTGGGCATCGCCGTCCCGGTGTTCTGGCTCGGCATGATCCTCATCGCCGTGTTCGCACTGAACGCCGGCTGGCTTCCGGCCGGCGGCTTCCCCCCGGACGGCTGGTCGGAGCCCGCCGAGGCGATCCGCTCCCTCGTCCTGCCGGTCGTCACCATCGCCCTGGTGATGAGCGCGTCGCTGATCCGCTACGTCCGCTCCGCCACCCTCGACGTCCTCGGCAGCGACCACCTGCGCACCGCCCGCGCCCTGGGTTCGTCCTTCGGCGGGGCGATGTGGCGCCACGGCCTGCGCAACGCCTCCGTACCGGTCATCTCCGTGCTCGGCATCGAACTCGCCTCGACCCTGCTCGGCGCGGTCGTCGTGGAATCGGTGTACGCGCTGCCCGGACTCGGCTCCCTGCTCGCCACCGCCATCGCGCAGCACGACTACCCCGTCATCCAGGGCGTGCTGTTCGTCTCCACCCTCGCCGTGCTGATCATCGGCTTCGTCGCCGACCTCGTCCAGCGGATCATCGACCCGCGCCTGCGCGGCCGACTCTCCGGAGGTGCCCGATGACCCAGCAGGACACGCTGCCCACCGCCCGCCCGGAGAAGACGTCGGCGCGCGGACGGGGCTCTCGGCGCTCCGCCACGCTCGTCGTCGGCTGCGTCCTGGCCGGTCTCATCGCCCTGCTCGCCCTGGTCTCCCTGTTCTGGCTGCCCTACCCCGCCGACGACACCTCCGGCGGACGGCTGGCCGGTCCTGGGAACGGGCATCTGCTGGGCACCGACAAACTCGGGCGTGACCTGTTCACCCAGGTGATGACCGGATCCCGGATCGCCGTCCAGGCGGGCCTGGGGTCGGTGCTCCTCGCCGCCGCGATCGGCGTCACCCTCGGCGTGCTCGCGGCGTTCGCACAGGGCTGGCTCGACGACACGCTCTCGGCGTTCCTCGACATCCTCATCGCCTTCCCGACGCTGCTGCTCGCGATGCTCATCGTCGCCGCCCGCTCGGCGACCCTCGGCTCCGCCGTCCTCGCGATCGGCCTGGCGCAGAGCGCGGTCGTCGCCCGGCTGGTGCGCATCCTCGTCAAACGCGTTCTGGCGCGGGACTACATCACCGCCGCCCGCACCTCCGGCACCTCCTGGCCGTGGACCGTGGTCGGCCACGTCCTGCCCAACATCTGGCCCACCCTCGTGGTCAACCTCGCCCTCCAGTTCGGGCTCGCCGTGCTGGCCGAGGCCGGACTGTCCTACCTCGGGCTCGGGGCGCCCCCGCCGAACGCCTCGTGGGGCCGGATGCTCCAGGAGGCCCAGGCCACCTTCACCACCGCACCGGCGGGCGCCCTCGCCCCCGGCATCCTGCTCGTCCTGCTCGTCATCGGCGTCAACCTCGTCGCCGACGGCCTGCGCGACACCCTCGACCCGGCCACCCGCCGGAGGCGCGCGTGAACCTCCTCGACGTACGCGGGCTGACCGTCCGCACCGGCGACGGCCGGACCCTGGTCGACGACCTGTCCTTCACCGTGGCCGGCGGTGAACGCCTCGGCCTCATCGGCGAGTCCGGCTCCGGCAAGTCCCTGACCACGCTCGCCGTGCTCGGTCTGCTGCCCGACGGCATGACCGCCACCGGCAGCGTCGAACTCGCCGGCACCCAGGTGATCGGCGCCCCCGAGAAGCGGCTCACCTCCCTGCGCGGCCGGGACGCGGCCGTCGTCTTCCAGGAGCCGCTCACCGCGCTCGACCCGCTGATGCGCGTGGGCCGCCAGATCGCAGAGCCCCTGCGCAGGCGCACCGGCCTGAAGGGCAAGGACCTCCAGCGGGCCGTGGCCGACACGCTCGCACAGGTCCGGCTGCCCGACCCCGAGCGCATCGCCCGCGCGTTCCCGCACGAGATCTCCGGCGGGCAGCGCCAGCGGGTGGCCCTCGCCATGGCGCTGGCCTGCGCACCGAAACTGCTCATCGCGGACGAGCCGACCACGGCCCTGGACGTGTCCGTGCAGGCGGAGATGCTGGAACTCATCGACAGGCTGGTCCGGGAACGGGACATGGCGGTGCTGTTCGTCAGCCACGACCTCGCCGTGGTGGCCAAGGTGACCGACCGCGCCCTGGTCCTGAAGGACGGGCGGGCCGTGGAGGAGGGCCCGGTCGACGCCATCGTCGGCGCACCCCGCGAGGAGTACACCAAGGCCCTCGTCGCGAGCGCCCGGCGCCTGGAATCCGCCCTGGACCTGAGGAGCGCGCCATGACCCCCGTACTCGAACTGTCCGGCGTCGCGCTGCGCTACCGGGGCAGTACGGCCAACGTGGTCGAGGACGTCTCCCTCGAGGTCGAGGCCGGACACAGTCTCGCGCTCGTCGGCGAGTCAGGGGCCGGCAAGACCACGCTGCTGCGGCTGCTGCTCGGCCTCGCCCGCCCCACGGCGGGCCAGGTCCGCTTCGACGGCGCCGAACTGTCCCCGCGGAGCCGGGAACAGATGCGCCGCTTCCGGCGCGGCGTCCAGTGCGTCTTCCAGGACCCCTACTCCTCGCTCGACCCGCGCCGCCGGATCGGCGCGACGGTGGCCGAGCCGCTGCTCTCCCTCGGCATCGACAGCCGCGCCACGGCCCGGCCGAAGGTGGCCGCGGCCCTGGAGCGGGTCGGCCTGCCGGCCGACGCGGCGGACCGCTATCCGCACGAGTTCTCCGGCGGCCAGCGCCAGCGGATCGCCATCGCCCGCGCCACGGTCTGCACCCCGCGGATCCTGCTGGCCGACGAACCCGTGAGCGCGCTCGACGTCACCACCCGGGTCAAGGTCGTCGACCTGCTGGCCGAGCTCAAGCAGGAGCAGGGACTGACCCTCGTGATGGTCTCCCACGACCTGTCGGTCGTCGCCTCCCTGTGCGAGCGCACCGCGGTCCTGGAACGCGGCCGCGTGGTCGAACACGGCGACACCGCCCAGGTTCTGGGCCGACCCGCGCACCCGTACACCCGCCGCCTGCTCGACAGCGTGCCGCGCCTGCCGTCCTGAACCACCACCGCGTCCCGCCCCCGGGGGGTCTCCCCGGCCTACCGCGCCGGTGTGTCGTACTCCGGTGTGACGGTGAGCAGTTCGGACACGTCCGAGCCGACCGGCACCTCCCGCGGCGCCGTGCCGCGGCGGAAGAGGCGCGCGTCGTTCTCGCCGCCGATCGTGGCGCGGGTTTTGGCCACGCGCAGCCAGGAGCCCTCGCGCAGGCCGAGCACCGGCACGTCGTTCTCCTCGAGGAACTCCGTCAGGCGTTCCTCGCGCGTCTCGCCCTTGTGCGTGGAGCCCGGGTCGGGGTCGAGGTAGTGCGGGTTGATCTGGAACGGGACAAGACCCAGCGCCTCGAAGGACGGGGGCTGGACGATCGGCATGTCGTTGGTGGTGCGCAGCGTGGGAGCGGCCATGTTGGTGCCCGCGCTGGCGCCCATGTAGGGCAGCCCGTCCCCGACCGCCTTGATCAGCGCGTCCCGCAGGCCCGTCCGGTACAGGGCGCTCAGCAGCCGGAAGGAGTTGCCGCCGCCGACGAACACGGCGTCCGCCTCGGCGAGCCGGCCGACCGGGTCACCGCCCTCGTGCACCCCGCGCACGTCGATACCGGCCCCGGCGAGCGCGTCGCGCACCTTGGCGGTGTAGGCGTCGTGGTCGGCGAGCGCGTACGGCACGAACGCGAGCCGTGCCTGGGACGGCAGGAACGCGGTCACGGTGTCGAGGGCGTGTTCCAGGTAACCGCGGCCGTACTGGGTGGAGTTGGACAGGAGCAGCAGGTTCAAGGGAAATTCCTCACCATGGGTTCGTTGCGTCAGGCCGTGCGGGTGCGCGGGCGGCGGTGGTGCTGGGGCGGGTGCGTCAGCCGCTGCTCCAGCAGGCGGGCCGCCTTGCGCAGCGCGTCGAGCCGGTCCTCGGGGCCGTCCGGGAAGCGCTCACTCGCGGCCCCCAGGCTGAGGCTGCCGTAGGGCTCGGCGCCGAGGAAGACCGGCACGGCGACGGTGCCGATGCCCGCGTCGTACTCGCCGACCGTCCACGCGTACCCCTGCGCCCGCACCTGGCGGAACTCGCGTTCCAGCTGGTCGGGGTCAGTGACCGTGCGGTCGGTGAACCGGGCCATGGGCCGGCTGCGGAACAGCCGGTGGCGCTGCTCGTCGGCCAGGAACGCGTAGTACGACTTGCTGGTCGCCCCCGCGTGCGCCGGGTACAGCTCGCCGACCAGAGGGTAGTACCGCAGCGGCCCCTCCTCGCCCTCGACCGCCGCCACGCACCGCATGTGGAAGCTGTCGGGCAGACAGAACAGGACCGTGTCCCCGGTCGCCGCGCGCAGTTCCTGCAGGACGGGCTCCGCGAGCAGTTCCAGCGAGCCGGAGCGTTCCCAGAGACGGCCCAGCCGCAGCGCGGCGGGACCGATCCGGTAGCGGCGGGTCGCCGGATCCGACACCAGGAAGCCGCGCCCGGCCAGCGTGGACAGCAGCCGCTGCGCGACCGAGGTGTCCCAGCCGAACTCGGTGGCCACCTCCGTCACGCCCCAGTCGGGCCGTGTGCGCTCGAACGCCAGCAGCACCAGCAGGGCCCGGTCGACCGTCTGCAGTGCCCCGGCCGGGGTCTTCCGGTCGACGGGGATGTCAGGCACGGCAACTCCTCTCCGCAGGACGACCGTCTCTCCACCCATCTCGCCATTCAGACCTGAATTGCAGATAACGGGAAACAGTTGCGAAGAAGGTTAACGGATCCCGAATCTTCTGTCAGCACCGCCCGAGGTGCGGATCAGGAGAAGCTGCCCATGTTGAAGTACGTCCTGGACATCGTGGATCTGCTGGACGATCCCGATGCCGACGGCAAGCGAGTCGCCGCCTACCTCGACTCCGTGGCGGGCCCCGCCGGCTCCGGCGCCCAGGTCACCACCGTCACCGGTGAGCGGGGCGCCACGGACTTCGTCCTCGTGCGTGTGCCGGGCCGCACCGGCCGCAGCGGCGGCGGCACCTCGCGCACCCTCGGCGTGGTCGGACGGCTCGGCGGTGTGGGCGCCCGCCCGGAGATCACCGGCCTGGTCTCCGACGCGGACGGCGCGATCGCCGCGCTCGCCACCGCCGCCAAGCTGCTGGACATGCGCCGCCGCGGCGACGTGCTGGACGGCGACGTGATCGTGGCCACCCACATCTGCCCGAACGCCCCGACCGCGCCGCACGACCCGGTGCCGTTCATGGACTCGCCGGTCGACATCGCCACCATGAACCGGCACGAGGTCACCGACGAGATGGACGCGGTGCTCTCCATCGACACCACCAAGGGCAACCGGATCATCAACCACAAGGGCCTGGCCCTGTCGCCCACCGTCAAGGAGGGCTGGGTGCTCAAGGTCAGCGAGCGGCTGGGGGAGCTGCTGGCCGTCGTCACCGGTGAGCCGTTGGTCACGTACCCGGTGACCACGCAGGACATCACCCCGTACGGTAACGGTGTACACCACATCAATTCGATCCTTCAGCCGGCCACGGCGACGGCCGCCCCGGTCGTCGGCCTCGCGGTCACCTCGGCCGCGGCGGTGCCCGGCTGCCAGACGGGCGCCAGCCACGAGACCGACATCGCGGCCGCCGCCCGGTTTGCCGTCGAGACCGCCAAGGCCTACGGCGGCGGACGCCTGGACTTCCACGACGACGTGGAGTTCGACCAGCTCGTGTCCCGCTACGGCTCGCTGGCGCACCTGCAGACCCTCGGCCGCGCACCCAGGGAGTCGTGATCATGGCCGCTCACCAGAACACCGCCGCCACCCCGGACACCGCCGGGAACAGAACCCTGGGCAGCGACGACTACTCCCTCGCCCGCGTCCCGCGCGACGAACGGCTCGGCTTCTGGACGATGCTGCTCCAGTGGCTCGCCCAGTCCGGATCGATCTCGCAGTTCACGCTCGGCGCCACCATCGGCGTCGGCATGTCCTTCGGCAATGCCTTCCTCGCCTTCACCCTCGGTGCCGTGATCCTGGAAGTCGTGATCTTCGCGATCGGCCTGGCCGGGATGCGTGAGGGCCTCGCCACCCCCCTGCTGACCCGCTGGGTCGGCTTCGGCCGCAACGGCTCCGCGCTGGTCAGCCTCGTCATCTCGATCAGCCTCGTCGGCTGGTTCGGAGTGCAGAACACGATCTTCGGCAACAGCGTCTCCGCGCTGGTCGGCGGCCCCTCCTGGCTGTGGTGCGTCGTCGCGGGCCTGGCCATCACCGTCCTGGTGGTCTTCGGCTTCCGGTACATGGCGGTCTTCGCGAAGATCGTCACCCCGCTGTTCTTCGCGATGGTCGCCTGGTCCGTCACCGACGCCCTGAGCAAGCACTCGATCTCCGACCTCATCCACTCGCCGGCCCCCGGCCCGGCGGTCCCGCTGTCCGTCGCCGCGACCGCCATCGCGGGCGGCTTCATGACCGGCGCGATCGTCGCACCCGAGATGACCCGCTACAACAGGAAGGGCACGCATGTCTTCGTGCAGAGCGCCTCGTCCATGATCCTGTCCGAGTACATCGTCGGCATGACCGGAGTCGTCCTTGGCCACCTGGTGGGCAGCAACCAGGTCTCCCAGATCGTGCTCTCCACCTCCGGCGTCTTCGGTGTGCTGGTCGTCCTGATGTCCACGGCGAAGATCAACGACTGGAACCTGTACGGCTCCTCGCTCGGCGTCGTGAACTTCTTCCAGGTCGTCTTCCGCAAGCGCCTGCGCCGCGGCGCGGTCACCATCGTCCTCGGCCTCGCCGGCACCCTCCTGTCCGCGGTCGGCATCATGACCCACTTCACCGACTTCCTGTCGGTCCTGGGCGTGGCCATCCCGCCGGTCGGCGGCATCATCGTCGCCGAGTACTGGGTGGTGCGCCGCATGCGCGGACCGCTGGACGCCACCCGCGAGGCGCAGACCCTGCCCGCCACCTCACCGGTCTGGGTGCCGATGTCCCTGGTCATCTGGGCCGCGGCGTTCTGCGTCGGCAAGTTCTACGACGGCGGCATCCCCGCCCTCAACTCCCTGCTGACCGCCTTCGTCCTCTACTGCGTGCTCGGGCTCGCCGGCTGGATCAGGACGTACGGCACCACCACCCTCGACGACGAACCCGCCGACGGCTCCGGGCAGCCCCCGGCCGTCACCGGCACGGCCCCCGTAGGAGCGTCATGAGCACCACCCCCTCACTCGTCGCCGCCTCCGAGGAGGCCCAGCGCGAGGTCATCGAACTGTGCGCGGAACTGATCCGCTTCGACACCTCCAACCCCACCAGCAACGAGCGGGCCTGCGCCGACCGGGTCGTCGAGTGGCTGGCCGAGGCGGGCCTCGACTCGGAACTGGTGGAGAGCGCCCCGGGCCGCGCCAACGTCGTCGCCCGCATCCCCGGCAGCGACCCGGACCGCGGGGCCCTGCTCGTCCACGGCCATCTGGACGTCGTACCGGCCGACCCGGACGAGTGGCAGGTCCCGCCCTTCTCCGGCGAGATCCGCGACGGCTACCTGTGGGGCCGGGGCGCCATCGACATGAAGGACACGGTGGCGGTCATGCTGGCCACCGCCCGGCACTTCGCCCGCACCGGCACCCGCCCGTCCCGCGACATCGTCCTGGCCTTCCTCGCCGACGAGGAGGCGGGCGGCAGGTACGGCGCGCACTGGCTGGTCGAGCACCGGCCCGAGCTGTTCGCCGGTGTCACCGAGGCGATCGGCGAGGGCGGCGGGTTCAGCTACGCGCTCGACGACACCCGGCGCCTGTACCCGATCGAGAACGCCCAGCGCGGCATGGCCTGGATGGAACTGACGGCCACCGGCCGCGCGGGCCACGGCTCCTCGCCCAACGACGAGAACGCGGTTACCGACCTCGCCGAGTCGCTCACCCGCATCGGCCGCCACACCTTCCCGATCCGCCTGATCGAACCGGTGCGCGCGCTGCTCGCCGAGGCCGCACGACTGAAGGGCGTCGACATGGACTTCGACGCCGAGGACCTCGACAAGGAACTCGCCAAGCTCGGTCCGGTCGCCGACTTCATGCAGGTGGTGCTGCGCAACTCCGCCAACCCCACCATGTTCTCGGCCGGTTACCAGACGAACGTGATCCCGGGCCGGGCCACCGCCCGCGTCGACGGCCGCTTCCTGCCCGGGCACGAGCAGGAACTCGTCGACACCATCGACGCGTTGCTCCTGCCGTCGGTCACCCGGCAGTGGGTCAACCACGACATCGCCATGGAGACCTCCTTCGACGGCGCCCTGGTCGACGCGATGTGCGCCTCCGTACGCGCCGAGGACCCGGACGGGCATCCGGTGCCGTACTGCAACCCGGGCGGCACCGACGCGAAGGCCTTCACGAAGCTCGGCATCCGCTGCTTTGGCTTCAAGGGCCTGAAACTGCCCCACGACCTCGGCTACAGCCGCCTCTTCCACGGCGTGGACGAACGCGTCCCCCTCGAGGGCCTGCGCTTCGGCGTCCGGGTGATGACCCGCCTGTGGCAGAGCTGCTGACCGGCCCACCGCACCTTCGCGTCGCCCCGTGCGGCTCGGTGAG